>JAQSYC010000129.1 GCA_029256345.1 Clostridia bacterium
GTTTCTAACATATTATTCACCCTCAATCAGTCTTTCCATCTCTTTTCTCATGCCTGCTGCACGGATAGCTGTTAAATACTCTGTTGTAGCTTTTGTAAACCCTTCATATTGCGTAAGGTCTTCTCCAAAGAAATCAGCATTTGCGGCAAAACCTTTTACATAGTCCTCTATTGAAAGGGTTTTTGAATGCGCTGCGCAGTATTCTAAAATAGGCTGATCATCAACAATCTTATAGTCACTGCCTTCTCGGCTGCCAATCAGTGCGCCGTCTCTGATCTCTTCACCTGTATAAAAAGCTAATAACGCTGCAAAAGAAAACACAATGTGCTTAGGAAGTTTGTTGTATTTTTCTACATAAGCTTTCATACTTGGCAACACTCTCGCTCGCCATTTTGATACAGAGTTAAGAGAAATAGCTAAAAGTGCATGGTCTATAAATGGGTTTTTGAAACGCTCAATCACTGCCTCTGCAAAAGACAACAGTTCTTCTTTTGGCAAAGTAAGGGTTGGGATGATTTCATCAAATAAAGTCTTTTGCATAAAAGTCACAATGGTTTCGTCTTCCATACAGTCACGGACAATATCCTGACCTGCAAGATAAGCTGCAAGGACCATAGAAGTATGGGCGCCGTTTAAGATACGCACCTTACGTTTTTTATAAGGGGTATGGTCATCTGCAATCATAATAGGCAGATTTGTACCTTTAATAGGCAGTTCATCGTAAAGACTTTGTGGGCCTTCTATGACCCAAAATCCAAATACTTCTGCTGTATCTAAAAGATTATCTTCATAGCCATTTTCTGCGTTAAGCTTTTCAGCTTCAGCTCTTGGATAACCTGTAACGATTCTGTCTACCAGTGTGCTGCAGAAGATGTTTTCAGCAGCCAGCCATGCTTCAAATGCCTCTCCAAGCTGCCATGCCTTTGCATAAGTTCTGCTCCGTTATTATCTATCAGTTCACAGGAAAGAATCACAAACCCTTTGCCTTTTTCATTTCCAAACAGTTTGAAACGCTCATACATCAGCTGTGTAAGTTTAGCCGGAAAACTTGAAGCTGGTGTATCAGTTAATTGATCTCCCTCTGCATAAGTAATACCCGCTTCGGTTGTATTGGAAACAATAAAACGCAGGTCAGGGTTTTTGGCATTTTCTAAATACGCTTCATACTCTGAATAAGGATTGATGGCACGGCTGATACAGCTGATAAGTCTTTTTTGATCGACTGTTTCTCCGTTTTCAAAGCCTCTTAGGTAAAGATTGTACAGACCATCTTGTTTATTTAATAAATCTGCAAGGCCATTTGCTATAGGCTGTACCACAACCACCTTACTGTTAAAGCCTTGTTCTTCATTTAAGATATCTACGAAATAATCTACAAACCCTCTTAGGAAGTTACCTTCTCCAAACTGCAGGATTCTCTCTGGTGCTTTTTTATGTATAGTGAAAGAGATTTTAACCCTTCATCTCCTTCACTAATATAACTAATGATTGAAATAATGTAAGTGTATTAATAAAATAAATCAACTACACCCGTTGAGAATATCGGAACAAAGGTCAAAAGCAATAGACATATAACCAGCAGAATATAAAATGGCACTGCCTCTTTAATAAAGTCTTTAATCTTACACTTTGTAATCCCACAGGTTATGAACATAAGTGTTCCCATTGGTGGCGAAAGACATCCCACTGCCATGTTAAAGATAAACATCATTGCAAATTGAATTTCATTGATGCCATAAGTAGAAGCTACCGGTGCCAAAAGGGGTACAAGTACAATCATGGCTGCATTTCCTTCGATAAACATCCCCACTACAAGCAGGAATACATTAACGGCCATTAAGAAGATATATTTATTCGAAATAACACTTACAATCCACGTTGTAATCTCCTGAGGAATTCGTTCTTTTGTAAGTATCCATGCAAAAGCAGACGCTGCCCCTACAATCAGCATGATGGACGCTGTTGTTGTAATGGTTTCTTTGAGTCCTTGAATAACATCTTTAAAGGTCATCTCTTTATAAACAACACCTAAAATCAAAGAATAAACAATGGCAACCGCCCCAGCTTCTGTAGGTGTAAAGATACCCATACGGATTCCGCCTATAATAATAATCGGAAGACATAAAGGAAGTACCGCACTTCTAAAAGCTTTCAAAATATCTCTTTTAGCATAATGAACAACTTCCGATTTATAGCCACGTTTCACTGAGATAACTCCTACTAGAATCATCATAGTTACACATAACAAAAGCCCCGGTCCAATACCTGCTATAAAAAGTTTACCAATAGATACATTAGCTATTGAGCCATAAATAATCATTGCAATCCCTGGCGGAATCAGTGGTGTAATCATGGCTGAGGTTGCCGTAACTACTGATGAGAATTCTTTAGAAAAGCCTTTCTTTTCCATTTCCGGCACAAGCATTTTAGACTGCATTGCTGCATCTGCAAGGTTAGATCCAGAAAGTCCCCCCATCAACGTGGAAAGTAATATGTTAACCTGCGCTAGTCCTCCGGGCACACGATTCATGAGTACTTCACAAAAATCCATTACCCTTTTAGTAACGCCTGAATAATTCATGAAAACTCCCGCACATACAAAAAATGGTACGGCTAAAAGCGGAATGCTTTCAACACCAACGACTACACGTTGTGCAATAATTTGAGTGGGTACTCCCGGTGTAAGAAAGAAATACGCAACTGATCCTGCAAATACTGATGCAAATACCGGCACCTTCAAAAAGAGAAGCACCAACATAACAATAACTGCTATAGCAACTACATTGATATCCATTATTATTTCTCCCCTTCCATTTCATCATTTTTGCCTAATAGTGAATAAACAGTCGCTACTGTATGACTAATCATCATAAGTACACAACCAATAGGAAGGGCACTATAAACCACTGAATAATTTACCTTTAAAATGTTCGTTGTTCTCCCAGTTGATGCAAGTTGATTAATAAGGCTTGTTCCATGTATCAATAAATATACAAGTACTGCCATTACAAGGATATATACAAAAACTTCTATAACCTTTTTCACCTGCCTCGGAAAGAGGTCTACTAACACATCAATAGCTACATGTCCACCTGTTCTAAAAGCTGCACTGGCTCCAAAAAACACTATCCAGACAAAACACCATAGTTGAACCTCTTCCCCCCACATAAAAGGATTGTTGAGGAAATACCGCATAATAACGCCCATAAATGTAACTGCTATCAAAACTAAAAGAGAAGCTCCTGATATGAAATAGTCGAAATTTAATAATGAATAAAGCATTTTTCCTTTTTGTTTCATATGTACAAATCCTTTCATTATCTAAATCAGACAGCATTTGAATCCACCGCTGCCTGATTTATGTGTTAGATTATTTTACTTCTTTAGCTGCTTGTACTGTCTCAAATAAGCCTTCACTCCATAGGGATGTAAAATCTGGTAATTCATAGAATGGAAGTGACTTTTCTTTGAATGAACTTGAATCAACTTCTATAACCTCTACACCCTCTGCTTTAAATTTCTCTAAAGTTTCTTGTTCAGCCTTTTGTTGAAGATCATTATTATAAAGTCCTGCTTCATTACCTGTCTCAACTAAGAGTTGTTGTTGTTCTGGGGTAAGTGTATCAAAAAATGTTGTTCCGCAAATCCATGTTGTAAAGTTTTTAACATGGGCATCTAAGGTTAAGTATTTAGCAACTTCATGGAACTTACCATTATAAAGAACTGGCAAAGGATTTTCAAGTCCATCTATTGTCCCTTGCTGAAGTGCTGTGTAAACATCTCCGAGTGGCATTGGCGTAGGCGTTGCACCCAATACTTCAAATCCTTTGATTTGTATCGTATTATTTGGTACACGGATTTTCTTTCCTTTTAAGTCATCCACTGTTCTGATAGGTTTAGTTGAAAGCGTGTGGCGGTCTCCATAAATCCAGTTCGCCGTTAAAAGCTTAAGCCCTTTTGCTTCAAGCTGTCCTGATTGATCACTCCACCAGTCGCTTTCTGTAAGTGCCCAGCACTCTTCCCAGCTGTCAAAAAGATAAGGACCAAATACGATACCAAAATCAGGCACCCCACGATCTGCATAAAAAGCACCATCTGCTAAAGTAATAACTGAATCTCCCGCTAGCATCTGGTCAATAATATCATTTTTTGAACCTAGCTGACTGGATGGGAAAACTTGCATTTCTATTGTGCCATTACTTTTCTCTGAAATAAGTTTAGCCCACTCATTAACAGCTACATCCAGTGGTTCTCCCGGATTGTTTTCATAACCGATCTGAATAACTAATGGTTTTTCACTTGTTGAAGCCTCCGCTCCCACTGTGCCTTCCCCATTACTTGGTGTTGTCCCTGCTGGTGCGCCTTGTCCGCATCCTCCTAGTACTGCCGCTGCCATAACTACCCCTAATCCTACCGCTAATAATTTCTTAAGTTTCATTAGTCTCTCACTCTCTTTCTTTTATTTGTTGTTTTAGAATTTATCTTAATTTAAAACTCTAACATAACCTTCAGCATGCTTCCTGCATTTTTACTAAAATCTTCAAACGCTTGTGGTGCATCATCAAAGCTATATCGATTGGTTACAATTTTATCAATATCGAAATTGCTTGCCTTAATAACCTCTATTACTTCTTCAAAATCTAATTTTAACGCATTACGGGAGCCAAATATATTTAATTCTTTTTTCTGAATAAGTGTAAAATTGAAATCAAGATTCGTTTTACCTACCCCTATGAGCACTACCCGACCTGCAAATGCTGCTGCATCAATACAGCTTTGGAAAGTTGATGGAAGACCCACTGCTTCAATGGTTACATCAAATCCATCACCATTTGTTATGCGATTAACGCCTGCTTCAAAATTCTCTGGTGAGTCATTCAATATGACCCCATCTGCACCTAATTCTAAAGCATAATTTAATTTTTCCTGTGCAATATCACTTATGTAAACTTCTGCTCCAAAGTGTTTGGCCGCCGCCATAGCTAATACACCAATTGTACCAGCCCCAACAACCAAGACCTTTTCACCTTTTTTGACATTGGCTCTTTTTACACCGTGGTAGCTAATGCAATACGGTTCTACCAAAGCCAGTGTTTTGGCTGCAAGCCCTTTACCATCGTAAATACGTTCAATCGGCATTGTGATATATCTCGCAAATCCACCATCTCTTTGAACACCCATTGTCTGATTGGTAGTACAGCAATTCACAAAACCTCTTTTACAAGAATAACATTCCTTGCAGTTGAAATATGGATTTGCTGTTACAATCATTCCCGCTTTAAGCCCTCTTTCATTGGCCCCTATCTCTAGAATTTCTGCCGAGAATTCATGCCCCGGAATCCTTGGGTAAGAAACATAAGCAAACGTGCCTCTATAAGATCCTAGGTCTGATCCACAAATCCCCCCATAAAGTATTTTTAGTAGTGCTTCTCCTTCTTTAGGGACAGGTCTTTCTATTTGTCTTACTTCCACTTTGCCTGGCTCTGTAATAGCAATACACTGATTCATCTTGCTCTCCTCCTCGTTATGTTAGTCAAAATGACGTATGAATGTCTATACACTGCTTATATTTTATAAACTTTTTATATTGTATATCTATTGCATACTTGTTGTATACATCAAATATACATTGATTATTGTTTGTTGTCAATAATTTATTCAAATATCCCTAAATATCTTTTTATACCCTTATTTTTATGTAAAAAAATATAAGACAATAAATTTTCATTTATTGTCTTATATATAAAATAGCTTATTATAGAGTCATAAAGCTTGCAAAAGTAGCCTTTTTGCTGTTTTCCAAGTGCACTGCCATAGCTTTTACAGCTTCTTCTATTTTGTCATCTAGTAGATAGTCAATGATGTCTACATGCTCTTTATGTGTTTCTTCCAATCTCTTTTCTACTTTAACTCCTGCCAACGCCCGCAACCTCTGGTTTTGGCTGTATATTTGTTCCATAATTTGTTTGTAATAGCGGTTACCGCTTTTATTGATGAAAAGCATATGCAGATCATTATCAATCCGATAGATTTCTTTTAATGGCATGTTGTTTTCTTGCCTTTTCAGCATTTGCATTTGTAATTCTTGGCGTAAATTTAAAAGTTCAATTTTATCTATTTTATCGCCATAGAGCTTTACAACATGAGTCTCAATAAGCTGCCTAGTCTGATAAATCATATTGATATCGTTAATAGATAATTCAGATACCATAATTCCTTTTTTGGGTAATATGACAACAAGGTTTTCTTGTTCAAGTTTATTGAGGGCTTCTCTTATAGGTGTTCTGCTTGCTTCAGTAATCTCTGCCAAAATACTCTCATTCAAAAAAGTATTAGGCAAATATTCGCAGTTAATAATCTTATCTTTTATAATTTCATATGCCCTTTGTTTTAAACTTGCTTTTTGCACATTTCATACCCCTTTTTCAGATTGCTTATCATTGTATACAACATAAATACATCATGTCATCTTCCATAATATCATAAATTTCACAATTTGTAAGTAATTATTTTTTAATCATTCTGTCAGCTATAAACCTCTCCAGTTGCTGCCTAGTCGGCAACCCTTCGTTATCTCCTTGGTGCATAACCTGCAGTGCCCCTATGGCATTGGCTCTGGTCGCACACTACAGCAAATCCATCGCCCGCTCCTACTGTATCTACTACCTTATCTACTTTGCAGCCTTCAAAGTAGTTTTCTTCTGTTTGTGTTTTTACATAAGCCCCTTGTGGCCCACGTTTGATTACAACCGTTTTAACCCCTTTATCTAAATAAAAGTTAGCAATATCTCTTTCATGCTCATACCCCGTCAAAATCGTTCCTTCTGCAAGCCCCGGAAGTACCGTATCACACTGAAAGGCAATTTTATTAATAGTTGCTACCATTTCTTCTGAGTTTTTCCACAGAGAAAGTCTTAGATTTGGGTCAAAAGACGTGGTGAGGCCATTGTTTTTAGCTTTTTGAATCAGGTACAGCATCGTGGCTCTAGATCTGTCTGATAATGCTGGGAATATGCCTGTTAAGTGAAAGTGATCAAAGCCCTTCATATCAATGTCGTCTACATCATCCACT
>JAQSYC010000002.1 GCA_029256345.1 Clostridia bacterium
ATGATCCTTGTTAAAGGCTTCAAAAGTTTGTGGACAGTTTTCATGGGCTAAGTACAACCCATCCTTTTCAGGAAGTTCTGCCATGTTTTCAGCGACTGTTTCCCATTCCTTTTGTGAATGGCCTAACCGCTTAGCCCACTGACATGCTGCCTTTAATGCAAAGCTCCAATAGGCCACCTCAAAAGTGGGATTTAGCGTATCCATGGGGTGATGTTCTTCTTGCGCCGGAATGATAGGTGCCTTCAAGTCATATTTTTCTGTCTGCTCATTATAAACCGTGTAGTCACACATAAAGTCTGCTGTTTCTTTGATAACTTCCCAATAGTCCTGTAAAAAGTTCTTTTCTTTATGATTTTGATAAATTAGCTCCAGCATATAAATGATATGGGGCTGCTGCCAAATCAAAAGCGTAGCAATCCACGATGGACTGTCTATCGCATCATAGGCTACCATTTTAGGCCACTTTGCCCCTTTAAAACCATTTCTTGCCGCATTAGTCTTGGCCTGAGGTAGGTGATCTTTATACCACGGAAGGCTTCTCTCCAATAGTTGCGGTCTCTGCCATAGCGGAAAACAAGCACTATGCCACAGATGCATCTCTAAATGAAACTTACCATACCAACTATTACAGGTTAAGCCTGTTTCCTGAGGCGGCATCGAGCCGCAAGACTGAATGGCAAGAATATATTGTGATAATACAATTCTTCTTTCCAGTTCAGTTGCCCGCTGGTCTTTTGAACGACAAAGCTCTATAGCACCACCTTGTTCCCAAAATCTTCTCCAGCTTTTTTGACTGTTTTCAACTATTTGCTGTGTATCTAAATCCTCTAAGATAGGTTCTTTTGAAAATCTTGCAGTAAAAGTTAACCTATCAGCTACGGCTGTTAAAGTGATTGTGTGCGCCTGATTTGTGTCAAAATGGATGGGCTCATCACTTTGAAGCTTTACATAGTAACTGTCTCTATCAAGTATCCTTTTTAAAACAAGCTGTGAGTCAGTCTCTAAACTTATTGTTGTTTGATGTTTTTGAGGACTGTTCCAGTCAGATGCTGTGATGTCAGACGAACCATATGGAAAAGTAACTTGTACCTGCAGACTGCCATCAGCCAGCCCAGGCGATGCTATCTGAAAGCCTACTGCATCCTGTTTATCATCACATACTGTAATCACTTGACAGGGCAAGTTATTGATACAAAATGTACTTTCTATGATGCCTTCATAAAGTTTAAGCTCTTGACGGACATGGCTGATGGCCTCAGCCTTTATTTGTTCTCCATTAAAA
This sequence comes from Clostridia bacterium, assembly GCA_029256345.1. Classification (GTDB taxonomy): domain Bacteria; phylum Bacillota; class Clostridia; order Lachnospirales; family Cellulosilyticaceae; genus FMMP01. The sequence continues at coordinate 1,283 of JAQSYC010000002.1, forward strand.
ATAAATCCAATCCTAGCCAAGTTTAATCTGTGTGGGTTATGCCTAAGCCAATTGTAGATCTCTTCATTGCCTTCCTTCATCTCCACAGCATAACTGACTTGGCGCCTCTCATACTCATAAGATGTCATCTGCACATCATCCATCGTATAACGATACCTATTTTGACTTACAGGGGTGATATGCCACCCCCATTGACTCATCGTACATAGCGGTACATGATGTTCTTTTTGTTCTTTGTACAAGGTCTGCATCCCTGTTACATCTGCTGTATAAGCAAACTCTCCATTTCCAACTGATAAGGGAGACTCAAAATCTATTTCTTTCAGAATAGGGTTATGTCTTGAAACTAATTGATATCTATTAATCATATCTACTCCTTTTCTATACACCAATCCTCTGTGTTAGTTTATCCTTTTAGACCACTTGTACTAATACCCTCAACCAAATACTTGTTGAAGAATAAAAAGATTAGGAAAACAGGTATTAAGGATAACGTAGACATGGCAAACATCGCGCCAAAATCAGTTGTCGAGGAGGCATCTGCAAAAAGCTTAATGGCTATAGATACTGTATAAGTCTGGGGTTTGTTTAAGTAAATCAGCGGCCCCATAAAGTCATCCCATTTCCAGTAGAACTGAATAATAATTGTAGTCACTATAGAAGGCTTTAACAGCGGCAAGATAATCCGTGTAAAAATAGAATATTTACTGCATCCATCTATTGTTGCCGCTTCATCCAGTTCCCTTGGAATACCTGATGTAAACTGCATCATTTGGAAAATGAAAAACGCCTGTCCAAAAAAGTGTGGCAGCACCAATGGAATAATGGAGCCTACAAATCCTAATCGATTATAAATAATGTATTGAGGTATCAATATAATTTGAGCTGGAAGCATCATCGTACAAAGCATCGCAGTAAACCATATTTTTCTGCCTCTAAACTTTATTCTGGCTAAAGCGTATGCGACACAAGCTGAACTTATGACAGTGGCAAACGTTGCAAGCCCGGATACTAAAAATGAATTTTTAAAATAGGTAGCAAATCCAATACCGCCAAAACCTTTCCAGCCTGTTACAAAATTACTCCATCTCCAATTGGGCGGAATAATACTAAGGGAGCTATTTAATATTTCAGCATTATTTTTTAAGGACCCGGTAATCATCCATAAAACAGGATAAACCATAATGAATCCAAACACGATGATAAAACAATGATAAATAATCTTTGACGCTCGATTTTTAAAATTAATTCCCACTGCTTTCCCCTCCATTACTCTCCAGCCTCTGAAAATACCCAGCGCTTAGATGATTTAAATATCAAAAATGTGATCAAACTCATAATAATCAACATAACCCAAGACATTGCACTGGCATATCCCATATCATAGTATTTAAAGGCTTGATTATAGACATAGAGTGCATAGAAATTTGTTGCATCATTAGGGCCTCCTCTTGTAATAACAAAGGCCTGTGTGAAGGACATAAATGCCGATATCGTCTGCATCACCAAATTATAAAGAATAATAGGAGACAGACAAGGTAAAGTAATATGGCTAAATATTTGTCTTTTATTGGCACCATCTATTTTGGCTGCCTCATAATAAGTAGGCGATATTTCCTTTAGTCCTGCTGCAAAAATAATCATTGAGGAACCAAACTGCCATACTGACATCAATACCAGTGGAATCATCGCCATCTTTTGATCACCGAACCATGAGACCTTCTCAAGTCCTGCGGATATAAAAAGTGAATTGATGAGCCCTCTTGTTGAAAATAATTCTTTCCATACAAGCGCTACGGCAATACTGCCCCCTATAAGGGATGGTACATAATATAAAGACCTATAGAAGGTTACTCCTCTGCTTTTTTTCGTCAATAAATAAGCAATAAATAGCGCAAAAATCAGTTTCAGCGGTACTGAGGTCAATACATAAATCAAAGTCACTCTTACGGATTTCAAAAAACGTGTATCCTGAAAGAGCCTTGCATAATTTTGCAGACCTATCCAGGTTTCGGATGTTGTTAAATTATAATTTGTAAATGAATAATATAGAGATACAAGTATCGGAATAATGGTAAATCCTAAGAAACCTATGATAAAAGGTGCCGCAAATACATAGCCTACCGTATTATCGTTATGTAGTATCTTGTTTAAGCACATCTTTTTTTTGATATTATCGTTCATCATTTTATCCTCCTGTTCTGACTATTTATTTTATATTTTTAGCAAATAAGACCCTTTACCTTTTGAGCAAAGAGTCCTATGAAAGTAATTACTTATTATCTATCATTCAAATTTTTTCTTTGCAAAATCGTAGATTTCCTGTGCTGCCTGTTCTGGTGTTTTTTCATCGTAGATAACTTGTTCGATAAGTAACTTATATTGGTCTTCAATCTCTGTTTTACGAGCAGGACTAATCACATTGATCTCTCCTGTTTTAAAGGTGCCAATCAAAGATACAAAGCTATACATTTCTTTTTTGGCTTCATCTGCTTCTGCTTCAAGGGTCTCTCTAATATTTGACATAATCGGAACGCCTCGTTCACCATTTAAGACTTTATTGGCTTCTGGGTCATTGATAAAGAAGTTAATAAATTTAGCTGCTTCTTCTGGTACTTTAGAGTCTTTAGAAATACACAGCATCTGTGACGACTGAATAGTTGATCCTGAAGGCCCATCTGCTTTCTTTCTTGGAACAGTTGCTAATTTGATTTCTCTTCCTGCTGCTGCTGCAATAGTTGGCATTTGATTACTAGCTACCCATGTCATGGCCGCATCACCGGTTACTAAATAATCTCCCTCGATATCTTTGATTTCAAAAATGGCTCCAGGATCTGGATACGCACCTGCTTTTACAAGCTCTTGTCTCATTGCAAAATAATCTTTTAACATCATAGGGTCATCAAAGCCAAGCTTATCATTTGAAGAGGCAAAGAAATTCAATGCATAATCTTCTTGTGAAATCCCCATTGAAGCTCCCCCAATGAAATCATCAAGTTTTGAACTTCCATAAATCCCTAACTTTTCATGAATTTGAAGACACGCGTTTTTATAATCTTCCCATGTCCAGTTCTCTGTAGGTTCTGGCACGCCTGCCTCTGAAAAAAGCTGTGGGTCATATGCAATACCATAACAATTTACCCCGTTAGATAAACCAAGCAGCTTATCCTCCCATGTTGTGGTACTTAAGAAACTGTCATTTGTATTGGATACATCTACAATACCACTGTCAACATACTCACCTACCGGAACGATTTTGTCCATATATGTAGGGAAGTTACCTCCCAATTGAAAAATATCCCATACGGTATTCGAAGCTACTAATGTATTGAGTTTAGTAAAATATCCATCAAAATCATAAAATTCATATTCAATATCTATAGTTGGGTTTTGTGCTTCATACATCTCGATTACTTTTACTGTTGCATCATGTCTAGCCTGTGAACCCCACCATGCCATTCTTAAAGTAGTCTTATCCGCGCTAGCCTCAGTTGTTTGTGATGGTGCTTCCTCTGAATTTGCACCACTGGCTTTATCTGATGATCCACATGCTGTAAGTCCCGTTATCAGTAATGCTGATAAAATAAATGCAGTTAATTTCTTTAGCTTCATATATACTCTCTCCTTTTTAGTTCTTATCTGTTCACATTTGATGTACATAATATATAATGTATACTATTTAAAGTCAACGTTTATGGAACGATTGCACAACATCGTTTCAAATTTAACCATTTACGTACTTTTTTTACTATTTATTTTATAAACCCTATTAGTTTTTAGTACAATTATATAGTCTGACTAGAGTTCTAATCTTTATAAATATCCATCTTTAACATACACTCTTTCAATTTCACTTTCACATTTCCTCTATATCATATTGCATTATTTTGCTAAATACTTTATAATAGAACATATGTTCGCATCCATTGTTGAAAGAATAGGTAGGTGATCCTATGGAACTACAGGAAAAATTAGAAATATTATCAGGGGCTGCTAAATATGATGTCTCCTGCTCTTCGTCAGGTTCTAAGCGCAGTTCAAAGACAGGAGATTTAGGTTCGGTCAGTACCAGTGGGATCTGCCACAGCTTTACCCCTGACGGCCGGTGTATCTCGCTTCTTAAAATCCTTTTAACCAATTATTGTATTTATGACTGCGCTTACTGTGCCAACAGAAGATCCAATGATATTACTCGGGCTGCTTTTTCAGCTGAGGAGGTCGTTGATCTTACTATTAACTTCTATAGGCGCAACTATATTGAAGGTCTTTTTTTAAGCTCTGGTGTTTTTAAAAATCCTAACCATACGATGGAAACCCTCGGCTCTATCGTAAAAAAACTCCGTATAGAACAGGGCTTCAAAGGCTATATCCATCTCAAAGCTATCCCCGGTGCAAGCCAGGAGCTCATCGATGAGGCCGGTCTCTATGCAGACCGTATGAGTGTTAATATTGAGCTGCCTTCGGATGAGTCTCTTAAACTCCTTGCCCCTGACAAGAAAAAACAGGATATCTTTGCCCCTATGAAGCAAATTAGCAGTAACATTGTACTGCATCAAGAAGAACGAAAAAAATATAAACGTACGCCTCTTTATGTTCCTGGAGGGCAAAGCACCCAGCTCATTATTGGTGCTACTCCAGATAATGACTTTAGTATTTTAACCCTTTCTCAAAAGCTTTATGATAAATATGACTTAAAAAGAGTGTATTACTCTGCCTATGTTCCTGTAAATACCGGTGCCCATCTGCCCGAGATTAAAAACCCGCCTACGCTTCGGGAGCATAGGCTTTATCAAGGGGATTGGCTCCTTAGGTTTTATGGCTTTCGGGCTGAGGAGCTTTTTACTGAAGAAAGGCCAAATTTTGATATCAATTTTGACCCCAAAACCAACTGGGCACTTAACCATCTCGGGCATTTCCCCATTGAAATCAATGATGCTCCCTTTAATCTGCTGCTCCGTGTCCCCGGCATCGGTGTCCGCAGTGCCCAAAAAATCACAAGTGCCAGGCGTCTTGCCCCCCTTAGCTACCCTGATCTCAAAAAACTCGGCGTTGTGTTAAAAAGAGCACAATATTTTATTACCTGCCGCAGCAAATATCACGGTTCGGTGGATTTAGATGAAGATAAGATTCGCCATGTCCTTACCCCAAAGCTTGACTTAAATGAATTAGATAACCCCTATGAGCAGCTTACTTTATTTGACAAGCCTTCTTCCTCTCAATTATTGCTGCCGCCCATGCATGCCAAGCTGCTGCTTGTAGAGGATCGCCCCACAGCCCTAACAGGTGAAATCTAAAGGAGGTTCTTATGAAAGATTATTTATATGATGGCAGTTTTGATGGGTTACTGACAGCTGTTTTTTATGCCTATACAGAAAAAGAGCCTATCAGACTCTTTAAGGAAACAAGTTATAGGCCTTATTTGTTAAGTGAACCCGTTGTCGTCAAAACTGAAATGGATAAATCTGACCGTGTTTATCAAGGGATTTGCAGCAGACTTTCTCATACTACGCTTACCAATATCTATTATCTCTATCTCAGCGAAATACCAGACTCAGAAACTTTAGCCTTTGAGTATATTAAACTTTGTTTCAAATATACTGATACGATCAATCTCGCCAAAAACAATGATATTATTCGGACGGTTGATAAATATGCTAAAAGAGTGCTTATGGAATCCCACCGTTTAAAGGGTTTTGTGCGGTTCAAAGAAGTTACACCGCTTGTTTTCTACGCCCAAATCGAACCGGATCATGACATTCTCCCCCTCATTTTGGGACACTTTAAAAAACGTTTTTCAGATCAGCACTTTATCATTCACGACCTCAAGCGGGGGTATGCCATTGTCTATGATCTCAAAGAAGCCTACCTACATGATCTATCGATTGAACAAGGTGAAAAGCTGCTGCACTTTACAGAAGGTGACCCTTTTGAAGAGCTTTTTAAAAGTTTTTACAAATCTGTTACCCTCGAAGAGCGTATAAATGATAGACAAAGACGGTCTTATATGCCCAAACGTTACTGGAAACACTTGGTTGAACTCTAGTAACTTTAATACAAAGAATTTTTCTCTATTCCAATTTTTCTACTACAACTTCTTTGATTATTTTTTTCATATCGTTCATTTTAAAAGAACCTGTGGCTAGTGTCAATGCATTGGCACTAGCCACAGCGATTGCGTATCTTAGCATTTCTTCAACAGTGTATTTTCTCTCCAACCCAACCGCAAAAGCCGCTACCATAGCATCCCCGCATCCAACAGTATTAATCGGTATAATTTTCGGGGGTCTGCCAAGAAATACCCCTTCATCTGTGACTAACAACGCCCCCTCGGCTCCCAGAGATACCGCTACATTTGCAATCCCACGTGCTCTTAATTTTTTCATACCCTGAATAATTTGATCCATATTATCAGTAGAAACACCTAATAACATTTTTATTTCATCTGCGTTTGGTTTTATCATAGTGGGACAAGCCTTTATCCCTTCTTCTAATAGTTTTCCACTTGTATCAAGTAATACCATCTTACCTTTTGCCTTTACTATATTCACCATTTCCCTGTAGATATCTACTTTTACCCCCCTTGGAACACTTCCCGAAATAGTAATAATACTACTCCTATCTACAATTTCGGAAAACTTTTTCATGAACAATTCCACATGATCTTTTTCCAATATCGCACCCGGTTCCAAGATTTCTGTAGAAGTTCTATCACTTTCCAGTATATTGATACAACTTCTCGTTTCTCCTTCAAAATATACAAAGTCACTTTGTATATTTTGTTCTTCTAATAATTTTTCTACATATTTCCCTGCAAATCCACCGACGAACCCTGTAGTTAGTACTTCTTCTCCACAAAGTTTGACGACCTTGGCCACATTCAACCCTTTTCCACCAGCAGTATAGTTACATTCTTTTACACGAAGAACTTCTCCCTTTCTTAGGTCATCCATTATATAAGCTTTGTCAATTGCTACATTAAGTGTTACCGTAGTAATCATACTCTTCTCTTCCCTTCTAAAGTATTTTTAATATAAAAAGCTGTTACAGTGAATATGTAACAGTCTTTTCATATTAACTATTCACCAACAAACTACTTATGACTTATCAAGACTTATTCTGAGAACCACATACTTTAATTTTATCAATACATAGCTGTTTTACAGCTTCTCTAGCCTTTCCCATATATTGCTTAGGATCAATTACAGCTTCATCTTTTAAAACTTCTCTTACTGCTTTTGTAGCAGCGTCCCTTAACTCTGTTGCAAAATTCACTTTGCTCATCCCAAGTCTGATTGCTTCCTTGATTGTTTCATTCGGGACTCCAGATCCACCGTGAAGAACTAATGGCGTATCAGTCATATCTTGAATAACTCTAAGTCTTTCAAAATCCAGTTTGGGCTCTCCTTTATAAAATCCATGTGCTGTACCAATGGCAACTGCAAAAATATCAACACCCGTGCTTTCTACAAACTCTTTAGCTTTATTCGGATCTGTATACGCACCATTTAAGTTAACAAGTCCATCTTCTTTACCACTAAGTTGTCCTAACTCCGCTTCTACAGTCACTCCCATTGGTTTTGCCACTTCTACTATCTTTTTAGATATTGCGATATTTTCTTCAAAAGAAAGCTTTGAGCCATCGATCATAACAGATGTGTAACCCACTCTTAACGCCTTCATAATGTCATCAAACTTTTCACAGTGGTCTAAATGTAAAGCAACTGGAATATTGACCTGATTCGCTAATGTGCTTACCATACAACAAGCCTCTTCTAATGTAATATATTTTACAGTTGAAGGAGTGGTTTGAATGATTACAGGTGATTCCATTTCAACTGAAGCCTCCACAATTGCTTGAATCATTTCTAGATTTTCTGCATTAAAAGCAGGAACTGCATAGCCTTCTTTCTGTGCCTTTTTGATCATCTCAAAACTAGATACAAATGACATTCTATTTTTTCCCCTCACGTATTACTTTTTATTTTTTTCAATCATATCCTTCACTGTATGTACAGTAATTTTACCTTCCATGGGTCCAAATGCAGCTGTATTAAGTGCTCCTGCTGCTGCTGCCATTTTTGCAGTATCTTCGATATCTTTTCCCTCAAGCAGCCCACAGATAAAAGCTCCATCAAAACTATCTCCGGCTCCAGTTACATCAACTGCATCAACAGGATATACACCCATTTCAAAGATTTCTGTTCTTGTATAAATGGTACATCCTTTTGAGCCGTTCTTTAACGCAAGAATTTCCAGAACCGAATTTTCAAAGCATTTCTCAACTGCTTCTTTAATCGTATCTCTTCCTGTGATAAATAATAATTCTTCAACACCAGGAAGAAAAACACTGCTGTTTTGAACTACCTCATTAACTACTTCAAATACGGATTGATCTCTCAAAAGTTCCCTTCGGATATTTGGATCAAATGAGATTTTTGTTCCCTGATCCTTTAATCCATGCATCGTTTTTAAGATTTCTTGTGCAAAATCAGCATCTGCCATAAGAGAGCAACCCATGACATGAAAATATTTTGTATCTTTCATTTGTTCTACATTTGGTGCCTTCACTTCAACTGCCGGAGTATTACCAATGTGATAAAGAAACTTTCTAGAACCGTCAGAAAAATAAGTTACAAATGCAACACCCGTCGAATTTTCTTGGCTTTCTATTACCTTAGAACAATCAACGCCATCTCCTTTTAATCTGTCTAACAAACATTTACCAAAATCATCTTTTCCAACACCACCGATAATCCCCGCACTATGCCCAAGCCTTGCAACTGTATCAATAAAGATTGCCGGTGCGCCACTTGGATACGGACCTTTAAATAGATCTGCTTGATATAAATCTACGTCTTTCATAGTTCTCATAACCTCTACGAGCATTTCGCCCATAATCCATACTTCAGCCATATTACCCCTCCTATGCTAAAAGTTTACTTTTTAAATATTTATTTTTTCAAAATTCATCATTCAGTTATTATTACTACATTTAATTACAGCTAGTATATATCTCTTGTAGTGTATCTAGACAAAGACAACCTAACCTCCCACCTTTTTTATACGATCCACAGTCTATATTAAAAATATTTTTACTCCTCATGATCTTCATTTCTTCCGTGGGCGTATGCCCTATAATTAAGTTGTCTTTAACATTAATTTCTTTCAACTGAAATATTCCTTTGTCCCATAAAATTTTATTCTTATCAGAATCCAAGTGCTGAATAACCCAGTCAAATAGGTTAACTAAGTCTATTTGATGAGCTCTTTTATATTGATTACACTTACAGTAGTTCAAGAATAACTCCTCACCTATACCTGCGTGTGTAAGAAAATACGTTCTTTCCAATACTGTAATTTCTACATATAATGGTAATTTTTCTACCCAGTCTAATAATTGCTGTTCATACTTTAAATCTTCGCCATGTAGCGCGTAGAGCTCTTTTAAAGTCGCGTGTCCCCCACTTCTGTTTTGAGCCCATATCTCTTTTGTGTTTTTATCACGCAAATATCTTTCCAGCATATTTTCGTGATTTCCCTTCAATATAATCATATTAGAAAACCTTCTGCAATAGTCTATAAGCTTTATGCCGTTAGGTCCACGATCAATCAAATCCCCTAAAATATATAATATATCTGTCTCGACAAAGCGAATTTTTTCTAATATTTTAAGAAAGGAATAGTAGTATCCATGCAAATCAGAAATAACATATATCATAAATCAAAGAACTGACTAAGATACCTAAAACTCATTTTACACGCCCCTACTATCAACTCCGTAGATTCTTCGAATGTTTTATCTTCTATCTCTACACAAGCAGCTCCTGTATATTTAATATCATATAACGCAGATACAAATTTCTTCCACTCAATACCACCTAATCCTGGAATCTTGGGCGCGCAATAATTAAGTGGATATGTAAATGCACCATACGTATTTATTTTATCCTCATAAATCACTATATCTTTAATATGTACATGGAATATTCTATCTTTAAAATCGTAAATAGGCTTAATATAATCCATTCTTTGCAAGTATAGATGCGATGGATCATAATTCAGTCCAAAGTTTTTACTTGGAATCAATTCAAACATCTTCTTCCATATATAGGGTGATGATGCTAAATTACATCCCCCTGGCCATTCATCTACTGTAAAATACATTGGACAATTCTCTATTCCTACCTTTACATTGTATTGATCCGCAAACTGAATAATTGGTACCCATATCTTCTCAAATAATTCAAAGTTTTCTTCAACAGTCTTATTTTTATCTTTTCCTATAAATGTATTGATTTGATTAATCCCTAACTTACTTGATGCAACAATCATTTTTTTAATGTGTTGTATATAAATTTCTCTTTTTTCTTGATCTGGATCTAGTGGATTAGGATAATACCCTAATGCTGATAGTTCTACACTTTTACTTGCAGCATAGTCTTTAATATATTTTATGTTTAACTCATCCAAATGATCGATATCAATATGCGTAACACCAGCATATCTCCTGTCGGCTTTTCCTTTCGGCCAGGTCATTATCTCAACACACTTATAACCAGCCTCAGCTGCAAAATCAATCACTTGTTCAAAAGTATATTCTGTTAATATGGCACTTACTAACCCTAGTTTCATATGCGGCTTCCTTTCTTAATTGTTTTTATACTTCAACCCACTTTGAAAGACTAGAACTTTCTATAATCTTTTCGCAAAGCACCATTTGCTTTAATCCATCTTCAAATTTGGCGTAGTCTTCCTCATACCCGTCTATTGCTCTGTAGATTTTAGCAAAATTTTGCTTGATTGTATCAGGAAATCCCTCTACATGGCCTCCTGGAAAATTTATGGTCTGCCTTGTTCTATCACTTACTAAACTTGGATCTTTGACTGCCACTTGATTATAGCCATCCCTTTTCCCAATCCAAAGTTCATTGCTCTTTTCTGAATCCCATTCTAGTGCCTGTTTAGCACCACCAATTGAAATAACAATTTTATTTTTTCTGCCAGCAAACATTTGACTGAGTACTACATTTCCTACTGCCCCATTATCAAATCTAAAAATCAAAGTTGCAAAATCTTCTGTATGTATTGGGATATCTTCATAAATCATTTCTTCCAAATGAGATGCAAAAGACTGTATAGGTTTGAGCGGTTTTTTTCTAATAGGATGAAAAGTTGCAAGATTTGCAAATACTTGAGTAATTTTCAACCCACTTATAAACTCCGCCATATCCATCCAGTGTGACCCAATATCAGCTACGGCTCTTGTTGCTCCAGATAATGCCGTCTCCAATCTCCAACTATAATCCGTTGGATATAACAGCCAATCTTGTACGTAACATCCATGAATAGAGAAGATGTCTCCTAATTCATATTTTTCTATAATATTTTTCATCTCGTAAACCATAGGATTAAAGCGATTATTAAAATTAACAGCATGAATGACATTATTTTCTTTTGCTAAACGTAACATTTGTTTAGCATCCTCCACTGTAGTAGAAAGTGGTTTTTCACATACGACATGAACGCCTCTTGTCATAGCATAAGTAGCTATCTCGTAGTGTGTAGCATTCGGTGTGCAAATATGTACCACATTCAAGCTACATTCATCAATCATTTTTTTATAATCATTATAATAATTCTCTATACCCAATACTTCTGCTTTTTCTTTTGCCCCATACGTATCTGTAATAGCTACAACATCTACCCCGCCTAACCTTCTCAGCGCTTCGACATGGGCATTACCAATAAACCCTGTTCCTATAACTCCTGCTCTTTTTTTTATCATAATATTTACCTTCTCTATTGTTCTTTTCACCGCTAGGATTACCTCACAAATATCAGATATCAAAAAAGCTATAAGTTTATTTTCAACCTAAAGCTTTTTAGTTTATCTATTAATCTGCATCTTTTTTTTGTAAAAGTACAGCTACCACGATAATAATTCCTTTCATAGCATTTACTAAGAATGGTGGAACGCCTATCAGCGTCATCATATTATTAATTAATCCAATAGTAAGAACACCAAAAACTGTTCCAACTATCATCCCTTTACCACCCCTCATACTAACGCCGCCTACAATTGCCGCTGAAATAGCGTCCATCTCATAGTAATTAGCTGAAGAAGTGGGGTTGATACTTCCCATCCTTGAGGTTTCAACTATTGCTGCTATTGCTACCATTAGACCCATAAGTCCATAGGTAAGCAATTTTATTTTATTTACATTAATGGTAGATAATCTTGCTGCTTTTTCATTACTTCCAACCGCATAAATATATCTTCCAGTTTTTGTATGCTTACCAATGACATACATCATAAAAGCAAGTAATAAAAAGTATATGATTGGAAGCGGTATAACACCAAATAACTCATAATTGGATATACCTATGTATGTTGTGTTTTTAGTTGAAAATCCGCCACCTCTCATAAAGTGTTGTGCAACAGACCTATAAATATTCATTGTTCCAAGTGTTACAATAAAAGGCGGTACTTTTCCTTTTGTTATAATTAAACCATTTAATCCCCCTAATAGTATACCCATAACGAGCCCACCTATTATTGCTAGTACACTAGATACTATAGGATGTAAAAATCCCGAAGTCGACTCAAGAATTAATATAATAATCGTTCCCACACCAACAAGCTGCGATCCAACCGAAAGGTCAATACCACCAGAGATAATGACAAATGTCATGCCCAAAGCAATAATCCCTACAATAGAATTATTGCGAAATATATTGGCTATATTGGTCACTGAAAAGAAATCTGTCCCTTTGATTAGAATTGAAGTTATGACAATTAAAATAAATATAACACCAACACTATAGTCTGACCAAATCTTATTCAAAATAATGCGTTTATTATTAACCTTTAACTCATCCATTTTTATTACCTCATATTATAAAGTATTAGTTAACTCTCTCTAAACTGCCTCCAGTCGCAAGTATCATAATCTTTTCCTCTGTTACTTCTTCTGCTGATAATTCTCCTGTAACGAAGCCATGGTACATGATCATCATTCTATCACATAGCCTCATCACTTCTTGTGCTTCACTTGATAGTATAATAATACTTATTCCTTTTTCCGCCAGATCAAATATAATCGAATAAATATCACTCTTACCTCCGATATCTACTCCTTGTGTAGGATTATCCAGTATTAAAACATCTGGGTTTGCTTCCAGCCATTTGGCTAATACAATTTTTTGTTGATTTCCTCCTGAAAGGGAGGTAATTAAATTATGCTTGCTTCCCATCTTTATGCGCAAGTCTTCTTTATATTTGTCAGTACAATCATTTTCCCTCTTATGATCCAATAAACCTTTTCTTTTAAATTGGTTCAAAGCTACCAGGGTCAAGTTTTCAACTATTGTCAAATCTTTAATAATGCCGTTCTCTTTTCTATTACTAGGCACATAACCGATTCCTGCATTCAGTGCCGCTGTAGTATTTTTTATGGATATTTCTTTTCCCTTATGTTCTATTGTTCCTACAGCACCTCTTTTTTCACCAAATAACGATTGAAAGAGTTCACTTCTCCCATCTCCTAAGAGACCTGTAAATCCTAATATTTCTCCTTTTCTGAGAGAAAAATTAATATCTGAAAAGGTTTTTTCCATTGAGTAGTTTTTTACTTCCAGTATTGTTTCACCTATTTCTCTTCTGCGGTAGCTTGTATCTTTCTGTGTACTACAATTTACCATATATCGTGCGATATCTACCTCTGTCATCTTGTCTTCTTCCATATTCCCATCTGCAACAAGCATCCCGTCTCGTAAAATTGAATAAGAATCACAAACACTTATAAGCTCTTTGAGTTTATGGGAAATGAAAATAATACTTACACCATTATTTCTAAGTGTTCTCATTATTGTAAATACATTTTCTATCTCAACATTAGTAAGCGATGTGGTTGGCTCGTCCATAATAATGATCCTTGCATTAAGCATGATTGCTTTAGCTATTTCTACAACTTGTTTATACGAAGCGTCCAATGTCTTTACCATTGTCTTAGGGTTTAGATTTATCTTAAGTAACTCTAGTACCTCTTTCGTTTTTTCACACATTTTTTCTACATCAAGAAATCCTGATTTCTTGAGTATTTCAGATCCTAAAAACAGATTTTCATATACCGTTAAATCATTAATAAGGTTTAGCTCCTGATGAATAAATGCTATTCCTAATGCTTTAGCACTTGATGGATTTTGAATTTCTGTCTTCTGATTATCTATGTATATTTCGCCATTATCTAATGGGATAACTCCGCCTAATATATTCATAAGCGTTGATTTTCCTGCACCATTTTCTCCAATGAGGGCTCTAATCTCGCCTTTTTTCATGTTGAAGTCTACATCTTTTACGACATGATTTGCATCAAAGGATTTATTTATTTTTCTCATCTCTAGAACAATATTTTCCATTTTTTTACCTCTTTAAATATAAGAGTATAAGCCTATAGTACTATTTTAAAATACTAATTAATTTTTACAGACTGCAGAAATACTACAGCCTGTAAAAGATTTAATCAAATTATTAATAGGGTGAATTACTGTCTAAGTATTGATCTACATTGGCACGATCAACAACATCACTTGGAATTATTTTTGTTTTTTCAGGTGTTTTTCCATCTATAATATCTTTAGCAATTTGTACACAGTCTTGAATCATTGAAGGACTATAAAGAGCACTTGCATAGGAAATGCTTTCTTGGCTCTTTATAAGATTAAAGTAAGCTTGCATTCCGCCTCCGCCTGTTACAGCTTTGATATCAGTTCTTTTTGCCTCTTCAATTGCTTTTTGAATACCAATAGAAAGTTCATCATCTACTGAGAATATGCCATCAATATTCTTATTTGCTGTTAATGCATCTGCCATCACTTTAAGTCCATCTTGCTGTGCTGCAGTGTTTGCCCCATATTCATTAAGAATTTCAATTTCTGGAAAATCTTTAGCGATAGTGTCTCTAAAGCCATTGACTCTTTCGGTGTTAATATCTCCCCATGAAGGAACACTAATAATAACTACTTTACCTTTTTTACCAAGTTTTTCAGCAATATATTTGGCCCCTTCATTACCTATGCCCGCATTATCCCCAGCTAAATATGCTGTTGAATCAACGTCAACCTTACGATCAAAGTTAATCAGTGGTATGCCTGCATCTAATACTTTTTGTGCTGCAACAGTTACTTCATCATTATGAGGAAAAAGTACAATAGCAGAACATTTCATACTCGTTAATTCCTCAAGCTGGCTTGCCTGTTCATTTGGATTAGCACTTACAACCAATTTATACTCAAGTCCTAATTCCCTTGCTTTCTTCTCAGCATAATATGCCGTAGCGGCTACCCATCCATGGGTCGCACTTGGTACACTGATTCCAATTAGCTTTGATTTTTCTGCTTCTTCCGGCTTAGCTTCCACCTCTTTCTCTGCAACAGCAGGTTTTGCTGGCTCCTGTTGTTTTGCACCTGTACAACCTACTAAGTTTAAAGTACTAAACATAAGAGCTCCTGTAAGCAGAATTGAAAATACCTTTTTCATATACTTATTCCCCCTAAAATGATTTATATTCTAAAAATAAGTAGTTGGCTTATTTTTAGTATATTCCTAGAAACTATAAAATCTGTGACACTTTAATATGGCTATTATGTATGTGATACTTTTAAACGGCCTTTTTCTTTACGTGTTTGTACAAGTTCTTCAGTATAGCGTTTATCATATGTACAGCAGCCAACCTTACTTTGTTGAATCAAAAGTTCTAAACAATTATCACAAACTGTACAATATTTTATTTCTCCTTCTTTACCTTCTCGTAGCTTTTTCGCCAAAAATGGATCTGCAAAGGACTGGCGGCCTAGCGCAACCATATCTACAACCCCACGCTCAATACATTGTGCTCCGTAGTTTAATAAGTTGCTCTGTTCTGGCGTTACTCCACAAAGGCCATTCTTACCATTTCTAAACGGTGAAAAATTCGATCCAATCATTACAGTTTCTGGCTTAAGATGTTCTTTAAGCATTTTAGCAAAATACTGATGTAAATAAGCGTAATAAGGTATATGCTTATCTACTTGTGTAAGACTGATAGTAATGGATGGACTACCCGCAGATTGAATAAAATATTGAGCACCTCGTTCTTCCAGTCCTTTTAGTAGAGCAATAGGTTCTGTAAGATCAATAATGGGGGAATCTGGTGCATCAGTACCAAAACCACCAGGGAAGCCTTCCCATGCAGAAACCTTTGATCCAATTAAAAAGTTTTTATCGTTAACCGCCGCTGATATACGTTCATATAAATCAAAAGCAAAGCGGCTGCGATTTTCCCAGGAACCGCCATATTTCCATTTACGGTCATTGTACGGTCTAAGAATTTGCGATCCAAAGTAGCCATGACATAGTTTCATATCAATACCATCAGCACCCGCCGCATGAGCTATTTTTGCACCAAGCACAAAATCATCCATAATTTTATCTACTTCTTCTTCGCTTAGCACATCCCCACCATAACCATGAAGAGGCTTTACAGTAACCCTTCTTGAAAATGCTGGATTAGAAAGTTCTCCTGAATGAGTGAGCTGAAAAATAAACAACGGTTTAGGATTGGCAGCCTTAACTCTTTTAACAAACTCAGTTAATGGTTTTTCATTCTGTGGCATAATTGTTAGTTGGTTATCTCTTGAACGACTTTCACGTGTTACCGAGATGGCCTCTAGTGAGATCAGTCCCGATTCTCCTCTTGCAAGATTTTCGTACCTCTCGATAGTAAGTTCTGAAGGATTTCCTGTTTCATCTTCATCATTACATTCCATCGCTTGAATAAAGAAACGATTTGGTGCAATACGGTTTCCAATTTTAATAGGATTTAATAATGTTTCTTGATAATTCATTTTAATATTCCTCCTGTATGTTATTTATTAATGTAAATTCTTTCAGTTATGTCAGGACAAACAAACATCTTGATAATCTCTTTATTTGTTTTAAGTTCGTGGAGTGCATCTTCTAGCTCCTCCAATGGGACTACCTGTGAAAACATAGGTTTTGGATCCATTCTTTTATAACGAAGCAAGTTAATAACCTCACCCCAGTCGTTGCCAATCCCTGCACAACTACCTCTCACTTTTTTCTCTCCAAGAACAAACTCATAAGGTTCAAATGCTGCAGTTTTCCCTTGACCAACAACTCCAAATGCTTCTACTACTCCACCTCTGCGTACCATTTTGAAAGCTTGTTCATACGTTGCTGGGGTACCTACAGCTTCTAATACATAGTCTGCACCCACTCCACTTGTTATACGTTTTACTTCAGCTACAACATCCTGTACTTCTGTAATATCGATATAATAATCCGCAACATCCATCTTTTTTGCTAAGTCTAGTCGCTTTTTACTATCTCCAACAATAATAACAGGTGCCGCCCCACGGAGCTTTGCCATAGCCGAATGTAAAATGCCGAGTCCACAGCCTAGTACAACAACACTTGTGGAAATCTTACAGTCCATTACCTTCGAACTCTGCAGCACTGCTGTCATAGGTTCAATGAATGCTGCTGAATAATCATCTACTTCATCTGGAATAACATAACAGTTTTTCCATGGTGCTTTTACATATTCTGCAAATGCCCCATTCGTATGGATACCAAGCTGTGTAAAGTGTTCACATAATAAATGTTCTCCTCTTCGGCAGAAATAACAGGTTCCGCATGTTATACATATATCTGCTGACACCCTATCTCCAACCTTTAATCCTTTGGCGTTTTCTCCAACTTCTTCAACTACTCCCCAAAATTCATGACCTGAGGTAAATGGTAGGTATTCTTTAGCATATTCCCCAGAATAAATCTTAAGGTCAGTACCACAAATGCCGCACATTTTTACTTTAATTAAGACCTCATCATCATTTATTTCAGGAACTGGCACATTTTTAAGTACCATTTTACCTACTGATTCTATTACTTGGGCTCGCATCATTTTCATCATGCATATCTCCTTCTTTATAGTATACAGGTTAATAGATTGATTAATTTTCGTTGCTAAATAGCTTATCTGTACGACCCTCATACGGAGCATGGATAAGCAGTGGTTTAAGATACGCAGCGGTTTTTTCTAACCCATCCATACGACTCATCGTTACATCTTCATGTTCGTAGCTAAGTACCCCATTATAACCAACCATTGATAACTCGGTAATAACTTTCTTCCACTTCACATCTCCCCAACCTGGAATACGGAAACGGAAAGAACGATCAAGTCTGCGCATGTCACCTTGCATAAGTACTCCGCCTGTCGCCAAGTTGTGTTCTACTAGTTCACCATCCTTTGCGTGTACATGAAAGATACGTTCACCTAATCGATCGATAAATATTTCTGGCTTTATGGAAAGATAGAGTATATTGGCTGGGTCGAAGTTGTATCCAAGACATGGGTGAAAATCGACTAATTCCAGTGCTCTTTCAGCTGTATGTATATCATATATAAAGCTATTTGGATGAGGTTCAATTGCAAATTTTACGCCATACTTTTTAAACTCATCTAATATTGGCATGAATCGCTCAACAAACTGTTGTTCATATTCACCCCAACCTTGCCCATATGGGAAAAAAAAGAATCTTCCCCAATTTTCAACACCTGGATAACCTACTACTACGGGTACTTCTAGTGCACTTGCCGCCTGTGCTGTACGAATCAGTCTTTCAGTACCATGTTTTACTTTTTCTTCAGCCGTTCCCTTGTAGATAAAATCTGTATCTACTCCAGTGGGCCCCATAATAAGAAAAGATTCTGGGTGGTTACTAAGCGCAGCTATATTAAGCCCATAGCTTTTTACCATCTTATTTATCTGCGTGGCATTATTCCCACAGAGTATATTATCAATCTCTAATTGACCATTACCCTCATAAACTGGTATTTCTAAACTTTCATAACCATAACCTGCAACTAGCTTAGCAACCTCTTCTAATGGTTTTTCTGAATAATTAGCGGTGAAAAATCCTAATTTCATTTTGCTTATAGACCTCCTTGATTACTCAAAAATTTACTTCTTAAAAATCTTAAGGACTCTTTGATGTAGCGATCCATCTCAGCTTCATCTACCCCACCACTTAAATCACGCCATACTTTAATGTCTTTTCCAACCTGTCCACCTTGTAATAAGAAAGGTTCCATTACAATGCCTTTATTATAATGAATATCTCTAAGTGATTGACCTATTTCATCCCATGGCAAATGTCCATTCCCTGGAAGTTTTCTATTCCCTTCACCTACATGAACATGCCCTAAATAATTACCTGCTAAGCGGATTGCATCTGGGATGTTATCTTCTTCAATATTCATATGAAATGTATCAAGTAAGATTTTTACATTTTTGTTATCAACATCTTTGCAATATTGGATCGCTTCTTCAGATGTGTTGAGAACGAATGTTTCAAACCTATTGACAACTTCCATACAGTATTCAATACCTAATGACTCAGCAATTTTGCCTAATTCCTTAACACTTTGAACACCTCTATTCCAAGCGGCAGGTTTATCTACATCTTGAAAATCACATGGCCAGAAAGAATACATGACCCCTACGATTGATCTTGAATCAATCCTATCCATTGCTTTCATAATATTAGTTAAATATTCAATGCCAGCTCTACGAATTTTTGGATCAGCTGCAGCAACGTCTTTATCTTTTGCAGGCCCAATATTAGAGGTAAGGGTTAATCCTAAACTTTTAGAGATGTCCTTTAATTCATCTAATTCTACATTTGACATATGTACTAAATGATCTGCCCCAACTTCTAAAATGTCAAAACCAAGATCTGCTACTTTTTTTGCTACTTTTGTATACTCACAATTCCATTCATTACCCCAGTAAGAGTATAATGTTCCAAACTTCATTTATTTCATCCTCTCTTTTTAGTGCTCGCACACTTAACTCTTTAAAATCCAATGTATCTATTGTATTTAAATTGCACGATTATATATTATATACATTCATTGTGCTCGTGCTCTTTTATGATGGTTTCATTTTAACATAGGATTTATTTATAAACAATGTTAAAAATTTATAGTTTTAAAATATATTTTTATGCATTTTATACATAATATTCTTTCAATCTATACATGTCAAATATTATAATTTTTAACAACTATACACGAGCACAATTATACGTTATAATAATAGCAATTACCCATTATTATTAATCTTAAAATCTTAAGTATATAAGGAGATACAAAATATGGCTGTTACTATTAAACAAATTGCAGATCTTTCAAATGTATCCAGAGGAACTGTTGATAAAGTATTGAATAATCGCCCGGGCGTTAAAGAAGAAACTAAAAATAAGGTTTTACAAATTGCCAAAGAACTTAATTACCAACCCAATTTTTTAGGAAAAGCTCTTGTTAAAAGTAAGGATCCTTTAAAACTCGGTGTCATACTGACCCCTGAATATAACCCTTTTGTTCAGGAAATCATCCAAGGAATCAATTCTGCATATGCTGAGTTTTCTGCATTTGGAATTGATATTACGATAAAGATGTTAACTTCCTTAGAACCTGCTGAACAAATTAGTATTTTAAACGAGTTAGAAACTGATAACGTTTCTGGAATTGCTGTATTTCCTATTGATGATTTACAAGTAAAATCTAAAATTAATCAGTTGAGTGAAAAAGGAATTTCCATTATCACTTTTAACTCTAAGTTAGATGAAATTAAAGATTTATGTTTCGTTGGTCAAAATCACTACAAGGGTGGTCGCACTGCTGCAGGATTACTTGGAAAACTATTACCCGATGGCGGAAAAATCGGAGTTATCATTAGTTCTAATAAGCTCTCATGTCATCAGGATCGTTTAAGAGGATTTAAAGATAAGTTAGATGAAGCTTATCACAGTATAGAAATCATAGGCATCCAAGCCAACCAAGACAGAAAAGACGAGGCTTTTAAGGCTACCTTAGAATACTGTAATAATCACCTCGACTTAAAAGGAGTTTATATAACTGGAGGAGGTATTGCTGGTGTGGGAAGTGCCCTTAAGATAGTAGAAAAAAATCAAGAAATCAAAGTAATCTGTCACGACTTAATACCAGATACGCTTGAATTGCTCCGATGTGGCACTGTAGACTTTGCTCTCGGTCAAAGTCCTGAATTGCAAGGTTATCAACTCATTAAAATACTCTTTGAGTATCTCATAAAGAACCAAAAACCCCAATCTGATTATATCGAAATACCGATTACCATCGCAACTGAAGATACCATTTAATTTCTAAAAAGGGATACCTGAAAAGCTAACGCTTTTCAGGTATCCCTTTTTGTCTTTATAAAAATACCCTATAATATATTAGGACTACCTATGGCATTTCTTAATAGTTCTATAGCTTGCCTATTAACCTCTGGTCCTTTTTGTGACATACACAAACCTGAAAGTATTTTAGGTTTGATGTCTTTATCAAAAAGCTCCAGCGCTGTTGCCAAGATACAGGTTTCTGTATTCATACCTGCCAGATAAACGGCTTCTACTTGCTTTTTTTCTAACAACTTAATAAGATCTGCCGTGATACTCGAATAGGTTGATTTCAAAAGTACAATATCTGCAATCTTCCCGATAGTTGCTACCAATTTAGTTTCTTGACTCAACATGGTCATGGCCTGCATGCCAAGCTCTGATTGAAACAAGGAGCCACTTTTGTTAATAAATCTGGTTGCCACTACTAGGTCATACTGAAAGTTTTTAACATGTTTATCTATCTCAACCGGTATATGCTTTGTAAATTCATTGATAAACCCCTGCTGCACATCGGCTATTAAAAGTATTTTCATCTTTACTTCTCCCTCAAACTTGATATATTCTAAAGCTATCTCTATCAAATATCATATCACAATTCATTGTTGTATTGTAGCTTTAATGCTAAGAATGAACTATTATTTTTAGGAGTTAGTCAAATTTTCTTTTAAATCCTATAGGTTGATACCGTTAAGCATTTCTTATTGCTTATGCAAACGTAAGATTACAAAAGCCTGTGCTGGTATCCTATAGGTCATCTTAGGGGCGACATTTTCAAGCAGAAAGGATTTTGGGACTACTTTTTCTGGTTCATCCAAAGTATTCCTATCCCTTTTGTCCCCTGATGTTAAACAAATCCCCTCCCCTTTTTCTTTTACACTTTCTACCCCCTCAAGCTCTATATGGATGGTTTGTTCCCTTTCACCCACATTCACTAACTTAATGATCATATCGCCTGTTGCCTCCTCTTGACTAGCGATACTATAAAGGGGGAATCTCTTATGTTTTGGCAGTATACTGTGGCTGACAATCTGGGTCTTTAGGGTGTGGCTTCCCATATTGTTTCCAAACATTTTTTGAACATAATAGCTGGCTGACCCATACACCCTTGTGTTATCAAACCAGATCAAATCTGGCTGCCACTGTACATGGGTTGTTTTTGCTAATAGTGGGGCATAAGCTGTCATAGCCACTATATCCGCATTTCTCTCAAGCCCTGTCATAAAAGCTGCCTCGCAAAGTGCCGCATATAGGGTATTAGTGCCTTGTTTTGAAGGCCCGCCCTGAGTATGGCAGGCATACTCCCCTGCAAACACTCTGCAGCTCTTACCATCCTCATATCTTGGATAGCTGTCATAACGCTCATCATTTTCTAAAAACCATTCTGGAGACATATAGTAATGCTCATCAATAAGCTCTGCATAAACTTGATTCTCTTTGATATAGTCTTTTGTTTTATCTGTGATAATCTCCCACGCTGTGTCAAATGCCTTGCCATGTGAAAAAGGTCCGCTTGTAGTAATCAGCTGAATTTCTGGATACCTTGCTTTGATACGTGCTCTAAATATTTCATAGGTTTCAAAGTATTTATCTTGGTTAGGTATCTCATAGTCTATCCATTGTTCGTTGCCTATCCCTAAATAGACTAGATTAAAGGGTTCTGGATGCCCCTCTGCTATCCTTTTGGTTCCCCATACAGTCGTTTCATCACCATTTGCATACTCTATAAGATCCAGTGCATCTTGAATAAAAGGCTCTATGTCATCCGCTACCTCACGGCCTTGAAACTGACAGCTCATCCCACAGTTGATAATAGGCAGCGGCGCAGCACACAGGTCTTCTGCTAACTGAAAATATTCATAAAACCCTAAACCATAAGTTTGATTATAAGGCTCCTCCTGCCACTCTTCCCATCTGTTCCAGTTAGTTTTTCTATGCTCTATAGGTCCTATCGTATCCTTCCAGTTATACGCGTTGGCTAAATATTTCCCCTCTACAATGCATCCCCCTGGAAAACGTAAAAATTTTGGTTTCAAATCTTTTAGCATCTGTACCAAGTCCCGTCTAAGTCCATTTTTTCTATTTCCCCATGTATTTCCCGGAAATAACGAAACCATGTCCATTTCTATTGTTCCCTCAGTGTCAAACAGAACCGTAAGTTTTGCATGGGCATCTGTTCCTTGACTTAGTAATACTGCTTCATATTTCCCCCACGTATCCGTTATAGATAAGCCCTCTATTTCATGGTTGGCATAAACTTCTCCATTTTG
>JAQSYC010000130.1 GCA_029256345.1 Clostridia bacterium
CTCCTTAGATAGAAGTATTGCCTAATGGTGGATACCGCACGCCATTTTTCATTACTATTTGTGCCGCAAGCGGTAGCGGCGGAATGGAGATTTAAATGAAATTTGAAGGTTATCAATATAAATTTAATTTAAATGCTTCTCATCATATTTTAATCAATGATAAACGTAATCAAGCACATCTGCATACTTTCAAACTATCACTTTTCATTAAAACACCTGATCAAAAATTTGTATTATACAGTGACATGGAGCAGTTAGTCGAAAGCTTTTTACATCCATATAGTAATGAACAGCTTAATCAAATACCACCTTTTGATGAACTGGAGCCAACGCTTGAAAATATAGGAGATATATTTTTTGATAAGCTTAAAGTGGTCTTAAAAGACAAGGGGATGACGCTGGTACAGCTAGAGATTAGCGAGACCCCTGCAAGAGTATACATCGTTAAAGATGATGAAGACAATATGGATGGACAGATGCTTGCAAAGTTATTTATGCATAGTATGACAGAGTTATCTTCTAAGCAAGTTATGAATCAGTTATCAAATAGACAAGATGGTCACGGCGATTTGGAGGTTAAAACAGGAAATATCAATACAGAAAAGCTAGCACCTCTCCAAACAGCAGAAAAAAATGAAATGGATACAGAAATATTTGGGATAGGTGAGACTAGCAGTCATAATGCAGCTCATCTATTTTTGAAAATAGCAGCGGCACTGCTTATATTAATCATTACTGCAATTGCCTTGGTAAGTTATATCAAGCAAAAAGCAGGTGCACCTTGGGGAGCGGATATATACGGTCATATTTTTAAAGCGGATTTATTATATAGCAGTATAAAAAATGGAGATTTTTATCCGCTTTTCACAAAGGCCTGGTATAACGGCATACAACCCTTTAGGTATTGGGCGCCAGTTCCTTATTATATTCTTGCCGCCTGTGAGTTTTTGACACAGGGAAATGTAGAAAAGGCCTATAGTTTATTTATCGGCTTTGCTTTTTTAGCAGGAGCACTAGGGTGGCTCTTATGGGGGATTAAAGAAAAAAGAGTTTTTGTTGGACTGGCTTTTGGAGTCCTTTGGTTTTTTATACCGGATAATGCACGGGTATTTTTTTCAGAAGGTAATATTCCGCGGGTTGTCATTACGCTGCTGATTCCTTATTTGTTTTATTTTTTATGGCAGTTTGTGTCTTATAAAAAAAGATGGGCGATGGTACCGATGGCATTAGTTATGATGCTGATCATCCTGAGCCATTTGATGATAGCAGCGATGATAGGCATTGCCTCCTTTATGTATTTACTCATTTATGCCCTCATTCACAAAGAAATACTAAAGCCATTCCAAATCCTATTGGCCATGCTCCTAAGCTTTGCAGCTTGTGGTATTTGGGTTTACCCAGCGCTTTTTGGAGGGCTTTTAGCAATGGACAGTGAAGCGACATCTGATGTTATGAAGTCCCTGAGTATTCCTTTTACCATATCGCTTAATCCTTTTTTACGGATGCAGAGTACAGGGTATTTTTATTATGGGTTATCAGTTGTGGGACTTGCAGTTTTTGGGGTGCTTTTTTCAAATAAAAAAAGTCTGCCGGGGTTTATGACGGCCATTGTTATATTTTTGGGGACAACAACAGCTTTTGTGCCCTTACTTATCAAACTGCCCCTCAATCAGCTTTTGTGGATGATCAGATTTACACCTATGGCTTATGGTTTTTTTATGATGAGTATGCTGAACTGGAAAAAGTGTAAGAACTATATAGTAGCTGTGATGTTAATATTGCTGGCACTGGATAGCTCCTTATCTTTTAACCTTCCCTTATATGCAGCAGAAAAGCCAACGAAAATTACCCATGTTTTAGATACAGCCAAAAAGATAACCAAGCAAAGGATTTTGCTGCTTGATAATAGCTTATTTGGTTCTTATCCCTCTTATTATATCGGGGCAGTAGATGAAAAGAGGGATTACGCCTATGGCTGGGCGTGGCAAGGGGCGGCAACAGCTGAAAACATTGTTTTATTAAATACAGCACTTGAAAAAGGTTATTATATCTACATGTTTGATAGGGCAGTTGAGATGGGCTGTGATACGGTTATTATCAGAAAGGCTTCGTTACCAAAAGACAAAAAGGATTGGGAGCATTTGAGGGTGGCGGCAGAACTTTCGGCTTATCAGCTTTATGAAGAGACGGAGGAAAGTTACGTGCTTCATAGAGATACACCAAAGCAGTTTGGTGTTATTACAAACTATGAGGGCTTATGTATAGGTAAATCAGCCAGTTACGTCACACTCCAATATCCCTACTTTGAGAAAGGCCGTTCACAGAATATAGAAGATTACACACTAGAAATGCTCAGTCAATACAAAGTCATTTATTTGTCGGACTTTCGCTACAATGTCCGCAGCAAAGCAGAAGCGCTGCTTAAGAAGTTAGGTGATAAAGGCATAAAAATCATAATAGATATGAATAGAATACCAGTAGATCTCATCACTAACCGTATGACTTTTCTAGGTGTTACCGCTCAGCCCATCACACTTGAGACAAAGCTTCCCGAGCTCTTCATGGGGGGGCAGGTATACAGGAGCAAAGCTTTTGAGGAAACCTACGAAAAGTGGAACACGGTGTACCTTGATAACTTACCTAAAATGACAGGGTTTTCTTGGATAGAGGGGAAAAGACTGAGTTTTGCAGGGACAGATTTAAAAGGGAACATCATCTTTTTAGGGTTTAACCTAATGTTTCATGAAATGCAGACAGATGACAAAGAGATAAGCAGCTTGCTTGACACGGTAACAGGGGTTCAGCCCCTTATGCTGCCAGAACGGGAGATCGCAGCAATAGAGGCAGTATACAGTGAGGATCAAATAAGTATTCGTTCACCAAAGGATGATCTCAATACAACGATTGCTTATTTGGATGCTTACAGGAGCAAAGATGATATAGTAGAGAGTCAGAAGCTTTTAAAAGTAGGAAAAGGAATAACCACAGTCAAAATTATTTATCCTTATTTAGTAGAAGGCCTCCTTGTTTCACTGATAGGGAGTGTGGGACTGGCCTTGTTACTCATTTTCACATACAAGAGAAAGGGTGATTAGATGAAAAAGATAATCATACTGATGTGGATGTGCATCCCGCTTATCACCTATGGAGCACCGGCAAGTATCAGTCTTGATGGATACTTTGATGATTGGGCAGATAAGCCAGGGACAGAATTAAGCTATCCGTGGAATAACCCGGGACAGGCCCATACGGTTAAGTGGTACGTTGGCGATACAGACCTCTATCTGTATATTCAAATGGGTACTAAGGGGGGACAAAATATAGGATATTATCAAATTTATTATTATGTAGATAATGGTAATCGCAAACAGCTGGCGCTAGCCCCTGATAATCCAAGTGGTGGACGTGTTGCTATTATCGATACCAATGGTGGGTATAATTTTTTAACAACTGATGGATACGTTATAAGAGGCAGCAATAGTGACGGCAAAACCAGCGACAAAGCTGAATTTCGTATTCCTTTATCCACTTTTGAAAAGGATGCCAATAATCAAATGTTTACTTTAAGCTTAGAGTTTCCGAATTTGGGCAGCCAATCCCTAAGCTTTCAGGCAGGCAGCACTTATGCGTATATGGGTATCTTAATCAGTGCAGCGGCAGCGGGACTAGGAATGTTTATTTATAAAAGAAAGCGAAACAAACTACAATGATTATTTTAAAAAGTTTATTATTTGTCTTATGGTTGTATATACTGATTACGTTTGAGCGGGGAAAGCTTCACTTTTTTAAATTTGTTGTTGGAGCGGTTGGTTTATTCTTTTTCTTGATGATTTTCTTTGAACCGTACCTTGTAAGTGTACTAAGTAGGATGGTGACGGTGGTCTCAGGCATCGTTGGAGACGCCACTGGGTATTATCAAACCTTCCATGACTATTCACTTATCGTTATAGCCAGAAACCAAGAAGCGATATCACTTTATATTGATTATGAGTGTGCAGGTGTTATTGAGATTTTAGCCTTTGCAGCGCTTGTATGGTTTTTTCCAATCTATAATACTCTGGAAAAAATAGTTGTTACAGCTCTCGGAATCGTTTGGATTTTTATGG
Organism: Clostridia bacterium; assembly: GCA_029256345.1. Taxonomy (GTDB): domain Bacteria; phylum Bacillota; class Clostridia; order Lachnospirales; family Cellulosilyticaceae; genus FMMP01. Next base: position 4,107 of record JAQSYC010000130.1, read on the forward strand.
CAAATATACTCAGGATTTTTACAATCTGTATACTTGTTTATTATTACGGCAACAACATGTTTTATTTTGCCCATACGATTTTTGGAAGAGTTATTTTTTACACATTATCCATCGTATTATATTTTTATGTATTTACGAGATCACATATTAAAAGACAAAAGGTAGGTCATGTTTCATATGGAGATCCTATTCAGTAAAACCCTAAGAGCAATGATTTTTTGGATGGCGTGGATTATCATTCCATTTATCATGGAGATTATTCCAGCGGTCGGCGGCTTCTTTATCCTAATCAAAAAGAGGTTTGCGATAAAAAAGTATCCTTTTGAAGGCAGTCTGCCTCAAATAACCATCATTATTCCAGTGTACAATTCCTCCAAAACGCTTAGAGGGTGCATTCAGTCTATTTATTTGTCTGATTACCCCATGGAGCTTATAGATATCATGCTTGTTGACAATATGAGCAGTGATAATAGTTTTGAAATATTTTCAGACTGTCAAAAGGAGTTTAAGGGATTGTCACTCAGGTATCTGAGTTCTAAGCAAGGCAAATCCAAGGCACTAAATATGGCGCTTTTTAACAGCGGCGGGAAATATATTATGCACATTGACAGTGATGGGCAGCTCAAGGAAGATGCCATCAAAAATGTTGTGGTAAGATTTGAGCAAAACCAAGAGGTGCACTGTATGACGGGGGTTATCCTTACGGATCAAAAGTATATTCAAGATACCCCAAATATCTTCTTAAGGATACTTAGGGAGTGTGAGCTTTTTGAATACGCACAGGCATTTTTAGCAGGCAGAAACTTTGAGTCCGAGATGAATAGTATTTATACCTTATCAGGAGCCTTTTCAGTTTTTAGGAAGTCAGCAGTATTAAAAACACAGCTTTATAATAGTGAAACAGTATGTGAAGACACGCATATTACTTTTCAAATGAGACATCTGCTTAAAAAAAATATCCATTTGTGTGAAAATGCCTTGTTTTTTGTAGATCCTATAGAGGGATTTGATAAGCTTTATACTCAAAGACAGCGATGGCAGAGAGGCGAGATTGAGGTTTCACACATGTTTTTGCAGGATAAGATGGCTGCTTTTAAAGGATTTTTCAGCAATTTCATGGTGAGACTTTTGATGTATGACCACACTTTTGCTTTTCCAAGGATGATTTGGTATTTTGCACTTATCTTTTTACTTTTTATGAATTATCCCTTTGAGCTTATTGCAGGGTCAGT
>JAQSYC010000131.1 GCA_029256345.1 Clostridia bacterium
CTAATCATTGCTAGATTTTTTGACAGTGAGTTTTCTTTTCTAATCAAGGGGATTGTCTTTATTGTTTGTGGGGCAGTTTTTTTACTGGCAAACTTATACCTTAGCAAAAAACGTAAAAGGGAGGTAACAAATGCTTAAAAAAAATAATCGATTCCTACTGCTCATTGTTATTTTCCTAGTTCAATTTTTTACTATATTATCTTTAAGTTTATCTTATGAATTAGCAGCACTACAAGGAAATGCTTATAAATTCAAGATAGAAGGGTATGATCCTATAGATCCTTTAAGAGGCAGGTATTTAGACTATATGATTGATACAGAAACGATAGAAGATACTCTAGGGGATTATACAGGCAGGTGTTATATCACATTGGCTAAAGATCAAGAAGGATACGCCTATCTAGATAAAGTCTATAAAGAAAAGCCTAAAGAGGCAGACTACATCACAGCTAATAAATATGGCCTGGATTATTATGAAACCCCTTTTACCAAATATTATATCAATGAAGATATTGCCCTAAGGGCAGAAGAAGTAATTGGGAATAATAGGGAAGACAGTTATGTACTGGTAAAAATCAAAAATGGTAAAAGTATTGTAGAGGGCCTATACGTAAAAGATAAGCTCATAGACAAGTATTTTAGTTAAGAATGATTACAAGTTAAATAAAAAGGAGTGAGATATAATAGATGAGATGATCTATTGGGTCTCACTCCTTTTTATTTCATATTTAAAAGATTAGCATGTAAAACAAATAAAAATATAATATAATTCTTGTAAAGATGGGTACATAAAGAGAGGGGAGTAAACCGATGAAGAAGGTAAGACAACATATAAAGAATCATAATAGGAGAGTGATTGACAAGTATAAAAGTATGAAACTTATAAATAAACTTATTTTGTCATTTGTTATTGTTTCAATTATTCCTATTATCATAACTCAGGTTATTTCATTTTACACAGCTACTTCATTATTTAAAAGTAAAATCAGTGACCTTACAGTATTTAATCTTAAGCAATATACTAAAAATTTAGATACATCATTAGAGGCATATATCGATACGATGAACAGGATATTTACAGATGATATTATTGTTCAAAATATTAATATTATCAATCAGGGGAATGAGGACCAATATCCTATGGCAGTCAAAATGATTACTGAGAGGCTCAAAATCGTTACTACTGGCCAAAATGGTATCAGAAGCTGTGCCATTATGTGCAAAAATGGAACAGTTATTTTTAACAATTTTTTAATAGCTTCAGAGGTGGATAATATTTGGATGGATATTCCAGATGCAAGAGAATCTTATATTTATAAAGATACTATAAGTACCAGAGGTATACTTATCTCACCTACGGAACTTACTAGAACAAAAGCCTATAATAATGCGTATCTTTTTCACGTTTCAAGAGCAATGTTTGATCTTAGAGATATAAAAAAGGGGCCTATAGGCATTGGGGTAGTCAGTATAGATGAGGCAGTTATTTATAATATGTGCAATTATGAAGATGAAAATCATAAGGAGTATGGGGAGATTCCGAGTTTTAATTTTATTATAGATAATGATGACAATATTATTTCCTTCCCTATAAAACAGTATATAGGAACCAATTTGAGAGAGTATGGTAACAATGTAAAAAGAGAAGATCAGCTTAAAAACCTTATTAATGCATGTGGGGTATTTGATAATAAGCCTACTATGATTAACAGTTATACAGCTGAAGTGGTGGGATGGACAGTTGTTAATGTCTATGACCAAGCACACTTATTAAAGGAGGTAGGTATTCTCCAACGGTTAGGTATGATGATTATTATTATAGCTATACTATTTGCTATTTTGATTATTTCCCTAAGCTCAAGAGAAATAATTTCTTCGATTAAAAAGATTATTGAAGCGATGCAAACAGCTCAAAAGGGAGATTTGTCAGTGAAAATTGCGGCAGAAGGGACAGATGAAATAGCAGATATAGCAAGAACCTTTAACAACATGATTGCTGAAATTAGAACACTTATGTACAAAGTAAAACAGGCGACATTTAAACAAAAAGAAGCAGAAATCCGTGCTTTAGAGGCACAAATAAATCCGCATTTTTTATACAATACGCTTGATTCTATTAACTGGATGGCAATAGAGAAAGAAGAGCATGAAATTAGCAAAATGCTAAGTAGTTTAGGAATGATTTTACGTTATAGTATTGATAAAAGTAACAAATTGGTGACAGTAAACGAGGAGGTCGAATGGCTGAAAAAATATATTTATCTGCAACAAAGCAGATTTAATTATTCCTTTAGTTATGAAATACAAATTGAAGAATATGTAGGGAATCATAAGATGCCTAAAATGTTATTGCAACCTTTTATAGAAAACGCACTTATTCATGGCTTAGAAGGAGTTGAAAAAGGGGGAGAGATTCGGGTGAAGATTTCACTAGAAGATAAAAAGCATATAGCTATAGAAATTAGTGATAATGGAAAGGGAATTAAGCCAGAAGTACTTTTAGAACTGAATAAGAATTTGGAAGATAATACAGGCATAGGTGTAAAAAACGTTTTGTCAAGAATACATATGTATTATGGAGAAAGGGCTTCATGGGACATAAAAAGCATATCGGAAAAAGGCACAAAAATATTTATAAAACTGCCGATAGAACAATGGGGGTAGGGAGATGAGAATTGTTGTAGTAGAAGATGAAGTGAAGATAAGAAAGGGGATTATTAATTTAATACATAAGCACACATCCCATAGTGTAGTTGGTGAAGCATCTAATGGGGTCAAAGGACTTGAGGTTATTAACTCATCCAATCCAGATCTTGTTATAACAGATATTAAGATGCCAGAGTTAAATGGTATTGATATGTTAGGCGCATTAAACAAAAAGCTATAAAGTACGAAGTTTGCGAGTACATGCTAAAACCTATAACAGCAGATAGTCTTATAAATACACTACAGCAAATTGATGAAAAATTAGGAAAAAGAAGTTACTTAAAGTCACAAGAGATAATGATTCAACAAGATATTTTACAAAGGGCAACAAGTTCCAGTCAGATTGATAAGACACTTATTCAATATATGGATCACTTATTTCAATCCGAAAGTTCTACAAAATTTATTATTTTTATGGCTGATATAAACAACACTTTAGAAGCGTATATCACAGATATAAAAAAATATGCAGAAGATACCTTTAATATGTATGAAAAAGTAAAATATCATATCATTATTGTTGAAGAAAAGAAAGAGTTGTTAATGATAATCAAACAACCAGATGAGGAGCTTAGGTTAGAAGGTATAGTAGAAAAGCAAATTATACAGCCACTTAAAATAGTTTATGAAAAAGAAATTACTTGGGCTGTAGAAAGGATAGTGAATCTAGAGAATTTGCCATATGCTATAAAAAATCTTAGAGAGTTATTGATGTGGTCAATTGTTTTGGGACAAGACAAGATCATAACTAGCACACATACTAGTAGACTTTTAGTCAAAACCCTTCAATATCCTCTCAAATTAGAAAACAAAATGAAAAAAGCTTTATGTGGTCAAGAGGCGTCAGAAATGGAAAAGTGCGTTCAAGCATTTATTTTATACCTTCAAAATGACTTATATCATCCTCAGCAGATAATCAATGTGTATGAGAGATACCTGATAAGCATCTTAAATATGATTAAGGAGATAAATAGCAAATTAGATAAAGAAATAGAGATGAAACAACCTTTACAAAAACTTAAAACAATAAAAAGTATGAGTGGATTAAACAAGTTATTAGAAGGTATTATGCAGAGTGTAATTGATGATTATAAAAAATCAGATATTACCGACTATATCGTTATGAAAGCCACTAATTATATCAAAGAGCATTATAAAGAAAGTATAGGATTAGAAGAAATCTCACAGATGTTAGGCATTACACCTGTTTACTTAAGTAGTCAGTTTAATAAAATTGTTGGTATCAACTTTACACAGTTTGTTAAAGAATTGAGGATGAATGAGGCTAAAAAACTGCTTATGACTACAGATATGAAACTTTATGTAATTGGAGAAAAAGTAGGTTATCAAGATCCTAAATACTTTTGTAGGGTTTTTAAAGAAATTTGTGGTATTTCACCTAAGATTTACAAAGAAATGAATGCTAAAAGGTGATAAGTTATATTAAAAATGTGCACTTTTATGAAAAAAATAGAATTTCTAAACAATATGGATTAAAGTATACTATGAAATATAGAGAAAAGTTATCTTTATGAAAAATAATAAACAGATGGGGGAATGGCGGATGAATAAAAAGTTAGTTTCTAGCGTTCTAGCCAGTGTGGTTGCAATAGGAGCACTAACTGGATGCGTAGGCAGCAATAAGGAAAGTTCACCAACAGATGCAAAAGATGCCCAAACAGGTACAGAAGCCCAAACAACTGATGCTAAAGCAGGAGATAAAACTGAAATAGTTATTTGGACTTACTTTGAAACACCAGGACAGAAACAAATGCTGGCAGATTTGATGGCAGGCTTTAATAGTTCACAAGAGTCTATTCAGGTTTCAGATCAGTATGTACCTTTTGCAGATTTTAAAAAACAACTTTCAGTAGGCCTTACTGGGGGAGAACTTCCAGATCTCGTTATTATGGATAATCCAGATATGGCATCTTATGTATCCATGGGGTTATTTGGAGATATTACTGATTTAATAGCTACTTGGGACTTTAAAGATCAGTATTTTGAGGGACCATGGTCATCAACTATGCTAGAGGGCAAAAACTATGGCATTCCTTTTGCAACAAACTGTATTGCACTTTATTACAATAAAGATATGTTTGAGGCAGCTGGTATCACAAATACGCCTACAACCTGGGAAGAGTTTAAGGAGACAGCCGAGAAACTTACAGGCAATGGCGTAAATGGGTTTGGTTTTTCGGGTGTTAACACAGAGGAAGGGACCTTCCAATTTTTGCCTTGGCTTGATGGAGCAGGAGCAGCTTTTAATAAAATTGATGGAGAAGAAGGAATCAGAGCCCTTACTTTTTTACAAGACATGGCGAAGTCAGGAGCCCTTGCCAAGGAATGTATTAACTGGAATCAACAAGATGTATGCAAACAATTTATGGCCGGTAAGCTTGCAATGATGGAAAACGGACCATGGCAGATACCAACGCTTAAAGCCGAGGCACCAAATCTTAATTATGGAGTAGTGTTACTTCCTAAGGATAAAAAATATTCATCTTGTTTAGGCGGAGAAAATATTGGAGTTGTAGAAGGAGAAAATAAAGAGGCGGCAGTTGAATTCCTTAAGTATGTTGCACAGCCTGAAATTATGAAAGAATCTATGCTTGCTTATGGATCTTTCCCTCCAAGACAAGATGTAGCTAATGACCCAGTGTGGACAGATGACCCTATACAAGCTACATTTATAGAACAACTGCAATATGCGATTCCGAGAGGTCCAGATCCACAATGGCCATCGTATTCAATCGCTCTGTCCACAGCGCTTCAAGAAGTATTAACCGAAGGGAAAACACCAGAAACTGCGGCTAAAGATGCTCAGGCAAAAATAGACGCAATAAAATAGTTGCTGATTCATAAAGCTGAGATGGAGGATAAATTTTCTTATCTCAGCTTTAATTTTTAAACCGAGGAGGTCAACATGAAATCATCTAGAATTTTTTCAAAAGAAGCGTTACTAGCCTATTGTTTTGTATTACCAGCCTTGTTATATATGTTTGTTTTTATAGGATATCCTTTAATCTATAACCTACTGCTGAGTTTTCAGGAAGTTAATGTTATGACTTTTACTAAACCTGTTAAAGAGTTTGTAGGTTTTCAAAATTATATCGAACTTTTTAGTAAGCCAGGCGCTATCATGCCTAAAATTATAATGAATACAGTGGTATTTACAATAGGTTCAATTGCTGTACAGTTCGTTGTAGGTTTTGCACTAGCGTTATTATTTAAAAATAAGTTTACTGGTTCTAGCCTTATTAGAGGGGTTATTATTATCGCGTGGCTTATTCCCGTAACAGTGACAGGCTTACTATATAAGTTTATATTCGCTGTTAATGGGGGTATTATTAATGAACTTTTGTTAGCGTGGGGGGTGATTAGAGAGCCCATCCAATGGCTGTTAGAACCTATAACCTCTATGATAGCTGTTATTACAGCGAATATTTGGATAGGTATTCCATTTAATATGATTCTTATTTTGACTGGTTTGACAACTGTGCCAGAGACTGTTTATGAAAGTGCCAGTATAGATGGTGCAAATACTGTTCAAAAATTATTTTTGATTACAGTCCCTATGATCAAACCAGCTCTCATGTCTGTACTTACGTTAGGGTTTATTTATACTTTTAAGGTATTTGATCTTGTATGGGTTATGACTAAAGGCGGTCCTGTATTTGCAACAGAGCTTTTGTCCACCTACTCTTATAGAATGTCCTTTGATGAATTTAACTTTAGTCAAGGGGCAGCAGTGGCCAATATATTATTTGTTGTCTTGTTTATTGTGGGAATTTTTTACACAAGAATTATACAAGAAGATGAGGTGATGTAATGTGAGAAAAGTAACAGGATACGAAAAAAGAAAAGAGTATTTGCTAACGGCAGGGGGTCTAATAGTAGGGGTAATCTTTTTATTTCCTCTTTACTGGATGATTGTGACAGCCTTTAAGACAGAGATGGAAATATTCCAAAGTCCTCCTACACTTTTCCCAAATACTATTTATATAGAAGCCATAAAGAACCAATTTACCAGTGACTATAATATTTTAGGGGCATTTAAAAATAGTACAATCATTGCAATTACAGCTATGATAATCTCTACGTGTCTGGCTATTCCGGCTTCTTATGGGCTGGCAAGATTTAATTTTAAAGGAAAAAGATTGTTTGTTTTTCTATTTCTTATGACACAAATGCTGCCAGCTACACTTGTTCTTACCCCGCTATTTATTACTTTTAAATCCATAGGATTACTTAATACGCATTGGGCACCTATACTAGCTGATGCAACCATAGGAATTCCTTTCTCAGTTCTTATATTAAGAACATATTTTGTGTCTATTCCTAAAGAGTTAGAAGAAGCTGCAAAGATAGATGGATGCAGTCAGTTTTCAGCTTTCTTTAGAATTATGCTGCCAATAGCAGTGCCAGGAGTTGTTGTTGCTGCGGTCTTTTCATTTATGTTTGCATGGGGCGATCTGATCTATGGACTTACATTTATAGGTAAACCCGATCAAAGACCTATTACGGCTGGTATTTATAATGCACTGCAGCAATATAGTACATCATGGAATGCGACTATGGCTTTTGGTATTATTTCAATCTTGCCTGTAGTTATTATATTTATCTTTATGCAGCGCTATATTGTAAGTGGGTTAACCAACGGTGCTGTAAAAGCTTAAATATTTATAAAAGAAAATGCTAGTAGTTCTGTACAACAACTTATCTAAAACGAGGAAGTGATACAATGGATATAAAAAGATTAAGGTCATTGCCATTAAAAGATATAAAGATAAAAGATGACTTTTGGTCAAGATATGTTGATTTAGTGAGCACTAAAATTATTCCTTATCAATGGGCCATTCTTAATGACCAGATAGAAGACTGTGAAACAAGTCACTCATTAGCCAATTTTAAAATAGCAGCAGGACTTGAAAAAGGAGAGTTTTATGGGGCTGTTTTTCAAGATACTGACGTGGCCAAATGGCTGGAGGCTGTAAGTTATAGTTTGGAGACAAATCCAGATAAAGTGCTTGAACAAAGAGCAGATGAAGTGATAGACATCATAGGAAAAGCGCAAAAGGATGATGGGTATATTAATACCTATTTTACACTTGTTTCACCCAGTGGAAGATGGACCAACCTGCAAGAAGGACATGAACTCTATACAGCAGGGCATCTTCTAGAGGCTGCAGTGGCCTATTATTATGCAACGGGAAAAACACAATTATTAAATATTATGAGAAGATTTGCAGACTATATATGTGAAGTCTTTATGAAAGAGATGGTTACAGCCTATCCGGGACACCAAGAGATAGAGATAGGGCTTATTAAGCTTTATCAAGTAACAGAGGACAGAAAATACCTTGATATGGCTAAGAAGTTTATTGATAGGCGAGGGCATATC
>JAQSYC010000132.1 GCA_029256345.1 Clostridia bacterium
TAATGAAGCTAAAATAAATCCTAATAGTTATAATTTGTCTTTACACAATGAACTGCTCGTTTATGACAATCATGTATTAGATATGAAAAAACTCAACGCAACCCAAAAGATTATCATACCAGAAGAAGGCTTACTACTAGAGCCAAACAAATTATATCTAGGTCGAACCAATGAATTCACAAAAACGACAAACTTTGTACCTATGCTGGAGGGCAGGTCTTCAACCGGTAGGTTAGGACTGTTTATCCATGTCACAGCGGGCTTTGGGGATGTTGGTTTTGCAGGGTATTGGACACTGGAAATATTTTGTGTACAACCCCTTATCATTTATCCGAATGTAGATATTTGCCAGATTTATTATCATAGTATAGAAGGGGAATACGAACTTTACTACAGTGGGAAGTATCAAAACAACAATGGTATACAAGCCAGTATGATGTATAAAGACTTTGAATAGTGCGTGCAATATGGTATAAAGTGTGAGTATAGAAGTCTCAAGACAAACAAGTTTTGAGACTTTTTTTATTGTTAAATAAAAAGTATTGAAACCTTTCAGTAGTTATTGCGTATTGTTAGATAGTGCGTACAAAGGAGGACATTTATGAAGGATCATGCTATGATTGAAAAGTTAAAAGAGGATGATGAAGAGGTTTTGGGTCAGCTTATTGACCACTATTACAAGTATGTCTCGGCAATTTTATGTAATTTATGTAGAACAAAGCTTACAGTAGAAGATTTAGAAGAGTTGTGTGCAGATGTTTTTATATCAGTCTGGAAAAAAAGGAAAAACCTCAAAGACTGCGAGTCGCTGAAACCATATTTAGCTCAAATAGCTCGCAATACTGCTATAAGCAGACTAAGAAAATCCAATAGAATCATTATACCATTTGATGATACCCTTCAAAATATTTCCAAAGAAAGTTTTGATAGGTTGACAGATATCAAAGAACAATCAGAGATTATTAATGAGGCTGTGGCAGACTTTAAGGAGCCAGAGCGAGAAATATTTATACGGTTCTATTTTTTCGGAGAAAAAATAAAAAAAATATCAAATAGGCTAGCTTTGCATCCTGCTACAGTCAAGACAAAGCTTTACAGGTGTAGAAAACATTTGAAAAAAATATTTGAGGAAAGAGGATATGTAAGATGAAAAAAAATATTAAAATAAGAGACTTATGTTCCAAAATCCACGGCAACTACTATGCTGACCTAGAGATTGAAAATAATATGGGACTGAAGCCATCACCAGAAAGAATTAAACAAATTGCAAAAGAAAAGCTTGAACAAAGCAGTAATGAAAATCAACGGGCTAAATTTATGATTGTATCAGATTTAGAAAATAAAAGTATAAAAAAGCGAAGATGGATGAAAAAAAATACTCTGAGAATTGCTTTTATTGCAGCATTAATAAGTCTTGTTAGTGTGGGAGTAGGTGCAGCCTTTGGAGGTTTGGAATATTTCAAATCAATATTTGGAATGAATGCAGCAACTATTCAAGAGGATATTAGATCACTCCAGATTTTTAAAGAGAACGGCGAGTATAAAATAACTGCAGAAACATTACTATCAGATGGTTATAAAACCAATGTCATTGTTTCACTTGAAAGTCTAAAAGGGAAGATAGTTCGTAAAACTACCACCTCCCTGTTTGATGTGAAATTCAAGAATCAAGAACAGAGCAATAAAGGAGTTTCATATGCTATTGAAAATATGGACACCTTTGGAGTGATGAACAAGAACTATTATCGAATTGAAGTTAGCAGCTTGGAGAAACATCTCCAGTCGACTATAATCATTACTTTGGAAGAGGGGAATAAGGACCTGAAGATAGAGGTTCCAGTTAAACATTCAGTAGCAGCAAGAGAATTTCTAATAGGTGCCTCAAAGAGTGAGGATAGGAATTATATGCCAGAAAAAATTCAACTTTCACCCCTTGGAGTTATGGTAATTGGCAGTGAAAAGAAAGCGAAGGGAGGACTGCCAACCGCTGAAATATGGGTTGTAATGAAAGATGGTTCAACAGACGAGATCCTGTCGACAGCATCCTTTAGTGGGGAGGATGATAACATGGTAGTCAGCAGTGGTGGAGGAGTAGTATTAAGTGAAGAAGGACAAGAAGAGCCACTTGTTAATAAGACCATGGGCGAGCGCAATAAGGATGGAAAGGTCGTTACAACAGCTTATTTTTCAAGAATTCTTAACCTAGAAGAGGTGAAGGGAATAAGGATAAATGGCATAGACTATCAATAGAGGTTAAGTTAGCACCAATCAAATAAATAAATGAAAACTCTGAGAGAAGGCCCCAAAGCCCTACATCAGGGTTTTTCATTTATTTGACTTTATGAAAGAAAAAATTAGCATAAAGACCTAGAATAAATAATGTTTATCAAATAATATAACCAATTCTTAATTATTATTGATTTATTATTGTCTATTTCGTCATATTAATATAGAATTATAGAATAAATAGTAATATTATAGAGAATTTTAAACAAAGCCTGATAAATAGAATATATTAGAATCAAGAAATGGGTAATGGCTTGCTACATATGGGAAAAATTATCTTAGGGGGAATGCTGTGAATACTTCTAAAAAGTTTTATGCTTTTAAGTACAAGTTAAGTATACTGCTATTTACAGTTGTTTTATTGGTTTCAAGTTTTTTAGGTATTTTTCAATATATCATTATGGGAAACACCCTTAAAGCTAGTTTTGAGCAAAACAAAGAACTTATTAAAGATAGGGTAATTAATATTGTAAGGGATGCAGACTATATTAATCTATTGATTGAAGAACCTCTTGAAATAGAGGCAAAAGAGCTCCTAAGTAAGGTAAAAGAAGCGTATGAGACTAGCGCCACTATCGAGTTTAATCTTGAGCCCTTTTTAGAAGGTAAAGAAGATATTCACTTATATATTATTGATGATAAAAATAAGATTGTATCCTCTACAAACCAAAAGGACTTAGGGTTGGATTTTTCACCATGGATAGAGTTCACCAAATATTTAGAGGTAGTTCGTAAAAACAAAGTTTTTTCTAGGGCAAGGATGACGCTCTCTATTACTGAAGGAGAAATGACAAAGTTTTGTTATATGCCTTCATCAGATGGGAAATATATTTTTGAGACAGGGGAATTAGTTAAGCAGAAAGATTTGCTAACGAAAGGTATTGGATTTGATAATTTTGAAGAGAGGGTTATGATAGATAGCCCGTTTGTGGATAGTATTATCCTTTTTGACTATAAAGGGACAGCTTATAAGAGGGATGAAACGGGTAAGAATATTGAGATTGATGAGGCGCACAGACAGTATTTCGATAGGGCTATTCAAACGATGGAAACTGTTGAAGTCACAGAAAGATATGATGGGAAAAAGGTTTATTATCAGTATGTACCTTATCAAATCATAGGGGCCCAAGGTGCTCATGAGAGAAATGTGATTGAGATTATTTATAATGATACTATTCTTTCAGAGAATTTAAATGATAATATAAAAATGATACTAATTGTAGTCAGTGTGGGAGCAGTGCTGGCAGCTTCTTTTGGATTTTATCAAGCACGGATTATTACAAAACCTATAGAGGCGATTACAGAGGGTGTTAAACAAGTTTCAGAAGGTCAGTTTAATATTAAGGTGAAGGTTGATACAAATGATGAATTTTCACTGCTAGCAGTGCAGTTTAGTAAAATGACAAAAGATATAGAAATGTTTATTGAGGAGAGATATAAAACTCAAGAGGCACTGGAAAAAAAGAATAGAGAGATTGTTGAGCAAAAAGAAGAGATTGAAGCTCTTTATGAAGAAACAACCTCAATGAATGATGAATTAGAGATTTTATTAAAAAGAAATAGAAGCAGTTACTTTGAAACGGTCAGAGCATTGGCAAATGCAGTAGAGGAAAAAGATGCTTATACCGGTGGACACTGTGAAAGAGTTATGCAGTACTCTATGCTGATAGCAGAAGCTATGGGATTAAGTGAAGGGGAAAAGGAAGACTTAAAGTTTGGAAGTATTTTGCATGATATTGGGAAAATAGGAATACCAGAAAATATCCTTAATAAGAGTGGGGCATTATCTTGTCAGGAATATAATTTAATTGAAAAACACCCAGAGATTGGTAACCGCATTTTAAAGGATTTAAATTTCTTAGAAAATTGCAGAAGGACTGTATTCGAACACCATGAGAGGGTGGACGGAAAGGGATATCCTAGGGGGTTAGAGGGCAATCAAATTTATCTGTTAGCAAAAATCGTATGTATAGCAGATGCTTTTGATGCCATGACGAGCATCAGGCCGTACAGGCAAGAGGCGATGTCAAAAGAAGAAGCCATTCAAGAACTTATCCTACATAAGAATCAGCAATTTGATGAAAACATAGTAGATATTTTTGTAAAACAGCTCATGGAAAATGAAATAAGACCGTTGTAGAAGTAACATCGGAATATAAAAGGTATCACACGACTTATTTTTTTAGGGGGAGTGTGATACCTTTTTATTTTTCACATAGAAAGATATTGACAAATGAAAAAAATGGATATAAAATATTAATTAATAATAATTATTAACAAATATAAAATATTAGGAGGGCGAAAATGAAAGAATTAAAAGGAACACGAACAGAAGCGAATCTCATGAGTGCATTTGCAGGGGAATCACAGGCAAGAAATAAGTATACTTATTACGCTTCAAAAGCAAAAAAAGAAGGTTATGAACAAATAGCCAAGCTCTTTACGGAAACTGCAAACAATGAAAAGGAACATGCAAAGATTTGGTTTAAACTCTTACACGATGGTATTGCAGATACAGCTGCAAATTTAGAGGATGCAGCCAATGGGGAAAATTATGAATGGACAGATATGTATGCAGGCTTTGCCAAAGAGGCGAAGGAAGAGGGTTTCGATCATATTGCCTATCTTTTTGAGGAAGTTGGCAAGATAGAAAAAGAACATGAAGAAAGATACCGCAAACTCTTAGCCAATGTTAAAGGAGATATTGTGTTCTCAAGAGAAGGAGATACCATTTGGCAATGTGCAAACTGTGGGCATATCCATGTGGGTAAAAAAGCGCTGGAACTCTGTCCAGTATGTAATCATCCCAAAGCCTATTTTGAAATTAAGGCCGAAAATTATTAAAATAGATGCCAATCACAATCTAATACAATGATAATACTGCTGCGGCCCAACATAAAAATAGGTAATTATTTGTGTTGGGCTATTACTATGTAAGA
>JAQSYC010000133.1 GCA_029256345.1 Clostridia bacterium
CGCCAAGAAATTTTCAGTAGCTGCCACACTATGCACAGCAGCCATACATGCAATAGGGCTCTCCGCCATATGCACTGCCATTGCTACCCCGTATTCTGCCGCCATATCACCAATCTTCTTGTTTTCCAAGATACCTCCCGATGTCAAAATATCAGGGTGAATGACCGATACGCCTCCCATTTCCAAAAGCGGCCTAAAATTCTCTTTAAGATAAATGTCCTCTCCCGTACAAATAGGTATAGTGGTAGAATTAGCAAGCCTTGCGTATTGCTTAGTGAACTGCCATGGAATCATATCTTCCATCCACGCAATATTATACTTTTCAATTCTCCTGGCAAGCCTGATACAAGCTTCCACGCCAATATGCCCAAAGTGATCGATGGCCAGCGGCACCTCATTTCCTATTTCCCTTCTCACGTCTGCCACATATTGCTCCAAAACATCATACCCTTTCTCTGTCACTTGAATGCCTGTAAAAGGATGCGCCATATTTTGGATGTCGTAATGCCTTGCCCGTTCCATCCTTTGGGCATCTGTGATATTCCTCGGAATCGGTGCATACGCCGTCGCCTGATGCAGCTGCTGAGTAAACCCTAATGGTCGCCGTCGCCTGATGCAGCTGCTGAGTAAACCCTAATGGTGCCGTCAGCGCCCCCGGTTCCTCATAAAGCAGATCGATGCCTAAATCCATTTTTAAAAAGGTAAAGCCTTTCTCCATCCGCCTCTTGAGTGCTCTGCCCATTTCTGTCCCGTTATGTTTTCCTTCAATATCCGTATCACAATACATACGTATTGTATCTCTAAACTTGCCCCCTAGCATTTGATAGATAGGAATACCATAGGCTTTACCTGCTAAATCCCACAAAGCAATCTCTATGGCACACACACCCCCACCTTGTCTTGCATGTCCTCCGAACTGCTTAATCCTTCTAAATAACTTATCAATTTCACAGGGATTTTCACCTATAATCCTGCTTTTTAATGCTAATACAAAATTTCTAGAAGCGCCGTCCCTGACTTCTCCATATCCAATTAACCCCTGATTTGTATACACCTTAACCAGCATACAGTGCATAGGTGCATCTACAATATCTACAACCCTAAGATCTGTAATCCTTAAATCCGAAGGTTTTGAGCTGGTTCTTACATGGTTTAATACCTCTTCATAACTCTCACTATTTTTATGCATGTTTTGTCCCTTTCTATAATCACTATTGTCACTTCTTTGTTTATTTAACCCCACCATCTGCATGACCCGAAATAAGCCAGCTCTGTGCCAGAACATATAGAATAACCACCGGCAAGGAAGCTATGACAGAAGCACTCATTATAAGTCCCCAAATGGCATGATCCGAAAATTTAAAGCTTGAAATACCCACAGTTACTGTCTGTTGCAACGGACTTGTTGTCATAATCAGTGCATATAAGTATTCATTCCAGCACATGGTAAAAGCAAAAGTTGCAACCACCGCAATACCTGGTGCTGCTATCGGCAATACCACCTTCACCATTGACATAAATCTATTGCACCCATCAATCATAGCCGCCTCTTCGAGAGAATAAGGCACCGCCTTAAAATAACTGTTGAGCATATAACAGCAATAAGGCACAACAAAGGTCGGATAGATAATTAATAAACCATTTTTATTATCATTAAACCCCAAAGCACTGACTGCTACATACATAGGAATGAATAATACTGCCGTTGGCAAAAGATAGGACACAATAATACTTTGACCTAAAAATTTTCTCAAAGGAAAACGCAGCCTTGTTAAAGCATAGGATCCCAATATGCTGATCACGAGACAAACAACGGTCGTTATAGTAGCTATGTAAAGGCTATTGTACATATTGCGCATGAACTGCGTCTCTTTAAATAAACTAATGTAGTGGTCAAAGGTGATAGTTGTTGGTATTAATTGAGGTCTTGGCAGATACATCTCCTTATTAATCGTTAGGGAGGACTTCACCATCCAATAAAAAGGAAATAAGGTAAAAATCAAAGAAATACCTAAGATCCCATAGGTCAAACCATATTTTATGACTTTACTTTTCTTGCTGATAACCATGATTGCATCCTCCTTAGTTTGCCTTTGCCTTTGCTGAAAGAAAAATAATCATAATGAGTAGAGGAACTACTGATACTGCCGCTGCCAAAGAAGCTCCAAATGAGTTTTGAATCAACGCCAGATCATAGGTATAGGTGGAGATCACTGATGATGAATAAAGCGGCCCGCCCCCTGTTACTAGGAAAACATTTTCAAAGTCATTAAAGGTCCAGATCAGAGACAATAGTGTTGTAATCTTTAGGATATTGCCTATGGAAGGTAATGTAATGGCAAAAAATTGTCTGATTGCCCCTGCGCCATCCACGTAGGCCGCCTCATACATTTGTCCATCAATTGTCTGCAAACCTCCAAGTAAACTAAATAAGAAAAAAGGTACCCCTCTCCATATATTAACAACCATAACCGTATAAAGGGTGATACTCGGCAGACTCAGCCAAGGTATAGGCATTTCGATTATATTTAAAGAAAGCAAAATACTGTTTATGATGCCATAAGTACTGTCATACATCCATCTCCAGGTCATTGCAGCTACCATTCCCGGCAGCGCCCACGGTAATAACAAAACTGTTCTAAAAAATCCTCTTCCCACAAATCTTTGATTGAGCACCAATGCTAATATCATTCCCAATATCAGCTTGACCCCCACCCCGCCAGTGGTATAGATAATCGTATTCTTAACAACCTTCCAGTAAGTCATATCCTTAAACAAAGTGATGTAATTCTGCAGTCCAATAAACTCCTCCGGTCTCCCTACAACTTTATCTGTAAAACTTAGATAAACCGCCCTTAAAAACGGAATACCCATAATACCAAATATCACAATGGCTGCTGGTATGATGAATAGTATTCCTACGATTTTATCTGTCTGTACTATAGAATTTTTATCTATTTTAAAAAACATATGCCTCCATCATTAATCCGTCGCCGCAGCCGGTATGCTTGATCGTCCATAAGGCTTAGCATAATAACTGCCCACGGCAGAATTTGAACAGTTATTATGCTGTGCTAGGTCTTTGTATCTGCTATTTCCTATCTTTATAGACTGCAATCACATCAGCTTCCAGCTCATCTAGCGCCTTCTGCGGATCCATCTTGTTAACAATAATTTTTTGCATAGCTTTTACACACACTTGATTTGCAAAGGCCTGCTGTGCATATTCATCTGCTGGTGCAGGATGAAAGTTCCTCACAACTGCTTTTGAATTGGCCAGCCATCCAACATTCGCAGGTTGTTTCCAAAAATCTGTTTCATCACTGCCTGCAGTGACTGGCTGCCACATCCCATTCATCGCTTCTACTAGTTCCTGATAAGCCGGTTTGTCATTTAGTATAAAAGCCGCTAACTGCTTTGCCCCCTCTGGGTTTTTGCCATTCTTAAATGTGGCAAATACGTTACTTCCTCCAGGCACAAACGTTTTCCCAGAAGGCCCTGCTGGATAGGCTATAATCTGTGTTTTGGCCAAAAGCTCTGGATTTTCTTTTTCAAGAGCAGACCAAACTGATCCTGAATTAAAAATAACCCCTACTGTGCCTGCAAGATAAGCATTGTTATTACCCATGTCATCCCATGTAATAGCATCTGGTGGTACTAGGCCTTCTTCAAACAATGAAGCAACATATTTAAGGGCTTCAAGCGTTTCCTTAGAATTCACTGTAACTTTGCCGTCTGCATCTACCACTACGCCTCCAAAGCTATTAATAACTGACCGCATAAATCCTTCTGCATCGCCGCCCCCTGATGCTCCCATCGGAAAGCCTAGGGCATAGAACCCATTTTTAGGATCATTGACCTTTTTTGCTTGTTCCTTCAGTTCCTCCCATGTGATAGGTTCTTTAAGACCTTTCTCTTCCCAGACATCCTTTCTCCAATACATCCCTGGTGCAAGAAATGCCAGTGGTGTAAGCATCTCTTTATTATTAAGTAGTGCTATGTTTTTTGCCGTATCGGTCAGTTCTAGCTTGGCGTTAAGGTCCGCTACGTCAGCTATTTGATCCATCGTTACAAACTGTGCGCACAGGGCGTCATCTCCAACTATCAAATCTGGTACATTTTTGGCTTCTATACCTGCCATAATCTTTTGCTTAATATCATTTGGAGGTACAATGACATAATCGACTTCTATACCCGTTTGCTCTGTGAATTCTTTGCATTTTTGAGCCATAATGGTATTATATTCTTTGATATACTCCGACTTATCCCAAAAAACAATTTTTTGCTTCTCTCCAGTAGCTGGCTCCGTCTTTTTTGATACTTCTGCACCTTCCGCCTTTGCTGTTTCCTTAACTGGCGTGCTTGGCGAACAAGCTGTAGACAGCGCCATCACCATTGACATACATAATACTGCTGCTTTTTTAAATTTTTTCATTTTTAACTTCCCCCTATTCATTTAATCTTTCTACCTCATGGCTCAAGCCTTGCTGTTGTCTCTCCAATAACCAGCTCAAGATCTAGTAGTTCCGATTTAAAAGGCTCCTTTTTGTTATAGATGAGCTTAAGAAGCTTTTTAAACGCTGTCTCTGCAACTTTATTAGCTGCAGACGGCACTCTGGTAAAATTCTGGTAATCCAGTTGATGGTTGTCATTGTACTCTAACACTATAATAGAAATATCCTCTGGTATTTTAAGACCCTCTTCATTAAGTATGGCATTAACTGCCGTTAAATAGGTGCTTGGTGTAATAATAGCTGTTGGCCTTTCCTTGTTTTGCATCATCTCTCTAAATTTGTTGTAGATGTCACTGTTGCCCTTATGTCCATATTCGCTGTAGCAGTAATACCCTTCATTTAAGGCGATATGATTGTTTTCCAAGACCTCTCTATAGCCCTCAAACTTGCATTTCGAAACGATACTGGTATCATAATCCATCAGAAATCCTATCTTTGTATGGCCTAGTTGAATGAGATAATTCATCGCATCCATCGCTGCTTTTTTATGATTAGAGGCTACATACTGATAGGATTCATATCCTTCAATCTTACCTACACACACATAAGGAATGTTGGCCTTTTCAAATTCCTTGAAGTACAAATTGTTCTGCTCCAAGTCAAATATCACAAAACCATCTACAACAGTTGGCACCATGCCTTTTAGATAATCTATGCTTTTCTCTACCCCCCCCTTGTGACTGGCAAAAATAATAATCTTATGATCCAGCCTTTCGGCAATACGCCCTATAGCTCTTAAAACGATTGGTAAATATAAATTATCAAATGCATAGCCAATATTATGCGGAATAATAATGCAAATGGCTTTGCAATTCTCTTTGGCCGAAAGTCTTCTAGCACTTAGACTTGGGGTATAATTTAATTTTTCAATAGCTTCTTCTATTTTGGCCCTGGTCTCAACAGACATGCTCTCCAGCTTGTGATTCAAAAAATTAGATATCGTTGATTTAGAGACTCCTGCATATTGCGCTACATCATTAATATTGGTTTTTTTCATACTCACACACTCACTTTTCTTTTAGTTTAATAACAGTATTATAGCATGAGTGTATCGGTTTAGTAAACCGCTTTACAAGCAAGATAAATAAAAAATAAACTTGTCAAAAGTCTATTTTTTATAAATTAGTTTACTAAACCGGTTTATTGTTCAATAATACTAATTAGTATAGTTCAATCATATCATATGTGTTGTATTTGTCAAGTATTTAAGCTGAGCTTACTCATCACTTTCCAGTAAAGCTTTTAACCGTTTAATCCCCTTACTCTTTTGAAATTCAGCGGTTTTGTAGTTAATGTTTAGGACTTTTGCTAACTCTTTAAGGGATTTGTCCTCTAGATAATACCCTACAACTAAAGCCCTCTCCATGCTTTTCATCTTTCCAAGCTCTTTCACCAACGCTTCGTACAACAATTTGTTTTGAATCTGTCTTTCAATATCCACCTGTCCATCTGACTGCTGGGTAATCTCATCATTCAAATCTTCTTCCATACTCAGAAATTCTCTTTTTTTGCGATTCTGATTTGACCGCCATCCATAGAGCTGAATTTTGTAATAGCTTTCAAAGGGCACTCCTAGACTACTATCAAACTTCTCCAAGCATTTTACAAGCTGCAAATAACACTCCTGCATCAAGTCTTCCTGACTGTATCCCCAGAGATAGGTCTCCCTT
>JAQSYC010000134.1 GCA_029256345.1 Clostridia bacterium
TATGTGAAACAGGCCTACCCATTGTTTCTATTCCTGGCCCTCAGGGCGGATACTCTTTTATGGCGGGTTATAAAAGCAATGCTAACGTCTTAGAAAGTGATGATGTTTTTAACCTTTTACTTTCTAGTATGGGCGTTAGACCTGAAAAGGATACGGAAACAGCCTATCAACTTAAAAATGCGCTGATCAAGCTTGAAAACAGTGTATCTGAAGAACATCGCCCTGAGATTATACGTGCTAAAGAAAGATTTTTCATCGATTCAGACCCTTGGTGGGGCAAAAGAGCCCCCAATAAATATGTAGACATCATCAAAAAGTCTATCCTTCACCTGAAGAAACTTGAAGTATCCTATAAAAAATACACCGGCGAACTCTCTAAAAGAATTTTGAGTCCTTATGGGGTCGTCGTAAAGAGTGATGAATGGTATATGGTGGCTTTTTGTGAAGACAAAAGTGACATCCGCGTATTTAAATGCAGTCGAATAGACAGTATTCAGGTGCTGGATGAAACCTTTCGTATTCCTCCCAGTTTTTCTTTAGAAGCCTTTTGGGAAAATAATAAACAAAATTTTATTAAACAAACCGCTGTTAAAGAGGTGCATTGTTCTTACCCTGTAAAAGTCAAATGCCTTGATGAAAAGCCATTGCTTCTTAAAGACTTTCCCCAGTTATCCTCTATGCAGCTAGAAAACGTTTGGATTTATGAAATAGACCTACTCAGCTTTGAGACTGCCTGCAGGGTTATCCTCCCCTTTAGTGACCAGACAGAGGTCTTAGAACCCCTTGAACTTAGACAATATCTTTTAACAAAAGCTCAAAAAATTTTGACTTTATATAAAATCTTATAAATCCCTGACACTCTATTGGCAAGGATTGCCTTGTATAATGAGCTTATAAAGATGATTGATGGTCGTATGGTTTAAGCTGATAGATTTCAATCATATTTAATATCTATCCAAACTGAAGGGAGCTATACATAATGGAAGGAAAAGTAATAACGCTAAAAGGATTTAAGGCTGTAGGATTAACATACTTTGGAGATAATGAAAAAGGTGAAATTCCTAGTCTTTGGGCCACATTTAATAAGCAGTTCAGCCACATCTCACAAAAAAGCATGCCTATGTTATGTTATGGTATATGCGATGATATGCCTGACTCTGAGGGCCGGTTTCACTATACTGCCTGTGTAGCAGTCGATGCATTTTCAGATGTGCCAGAAGGCATGGACACCAAAACCGTTCCTGCTGGAAAATATCTTGTTTATACTTTCAGCGGCCCTATGGATAACTTAGGCCCATTTTATGAGACTATCTTTTCAACATGGTTTCCAAATTCTCCATATGAAATGGATATGAGACCTCAGCTGGAACTTTATGATGAAAGATTTATGCGTAATGGGGAATTTGATATCTACGTACCTATTAAGTGATATTTGATAATCTGCACCCTAAAAACTTTGTTTTAAAAATGCCAAGCAGGAATTGTCTGCTTGGCATTTAGGTATTTTATATAGGTTGAACTTTACCGAAAAGGAGGTCATCATCATATACGTCTTCTATCAAATGATAGTCTTTTAATCGTCCCTCCAGCTTAAATCCGTTTTTTTCCAATACCTTGCTTGACCCAATATTTGCACCTATTACACGGGCATGGAGTTTATGAAGACCCAATACTTCAAAGGCAAAATGATTCATCAACGCAATGGTCTCTGTGCCATAGCCCTTGCCCCAATAGTCTTTATGAAAGACATAACCTACTTCAGCATGTTTTGCACTTTCATAAAAATTGAAAATCATTGCTGTACCTATAACTGTCTCAGTTGATTTAAGAACAACCGAAGCATATAAATGAGTACCTGCTGCTTCTCGTTTTAATAACCCCTCAATATGCTCATAGGTTTCATCCACTGTATGCATAAGCCTCCAACCAATAAAACGGGAAACCTCTTTATCTGAAACATAGCTATGTATCTCCTGAACATCCTTTGTATCTAACGCTTTAAAATATATGTGCTCACCTTTTAGCCCATGAAATAAACTTGCATCCATATACTACTCTCCCTTACTACTCTATTTTTGCTTTACTTTAAAACACATTATACTACAGTCCACAAATTTAGTCATCTAGGTTTCTGAAGAATTGATGTATCGATAATTCTTGACTACAGGTGATTAAAGGGAGTTTCATTATTTATTTTTTACAATTTCTCTAAGATTCTCACTAGAAATTGTCATTTTTTTCATCACATTAAAAATGCTCTCTATACTTATATTATGTTCTTCCATCGTTGCAAGCATTTCTTGTGTAGCTGCAGCATGCTGCTCCGCGATAGTTGCTACTTCCTCTGATTCTTCTCGTATCTTTCCAAAAATAGCTGTGGTTTTATCAATCATTTCAAGCTCTGTTAAAATATGCTGATCTATATCTTTAAAGGAAAGCTGTATTTCATTGAAGCTTGTATTAACAGCATTTGAAAGCACTTCCCCCTTTTTAACAGCTTCATTGCCCGTTTGTACTTTTTCCAATACCTTTCTAGTTTTATCATTTATCCCGCTAATAATTTCGTTAATCTGGCTAACAATATTAGCACTTTCTTCAGCCAGCTTCCTCACTTCATCGGCTACTACTGCAAAACCTTTTCCGGCTTCCCCTGCTCTGGCCGCTTCTATTGCAGCATTCAATGCCAAAAGGTTCGTCTGCGATGCTATTTGTATGATTCCTGAAAGAAAATTATTAATAACACCTATATTATCTTGTAATTCAGTAACTGTTATGACAGATTCTGTGACAGCGTCCCCAATAATACTCATCTGTTTATCCATTTGCATTATTTTCCCTGAACCACTGGCAACTAATTCACTGGTTTTTTTAGATATACTTTCAAGCTGTCTGGAAATATTTTGTGACTCATAAATTTTTTGTTCTGCTGTACTCATCATACTACTGACATCATTTATAGCCCCTGCTTGTGCTGTCACCCCATTTACGACTTCATTGACAGTATTAACCATAGATTCACTGATTTCTTTGACTGATTGCAAATTAACAAAGCAACCCGATACCTCATCATTTAACGAACTGGTATTGGTCTCTATAACCCCCATTGTTCTCTGCAATGCTTCAACTGATTGCCCTGCCTTCTTTGCTTCATCGGCTGCCAATTTAATAGCGTCCTTCCCCCATTTTGTCATAAAATAAATAACAAGTACAATTACATTTATAATGGCTATCTGAATAAGCATACTCCCCTGAAAGACTCCATATAAAATAAATTTAGCTATAAGTCCTGTATTAATCAGTCCGCTGCATACCATAAAAACTGTTGTATTTAAGTACAATGAACATAGACTTATAGGAATAAGAATTAAATAAATAGAGTTAGCATTTTTTACAAAACTCACCGTAGCTATCCCTACAATGAGAGATACTATATACGGCACTGCAGTTTGGAGTTTCTCCTTCCTTATAGAAAAAATACAAAAAATAATAGTTGCTATATATACAACTGAAGCTATAAGAAGTGCCGCCTGCTTATAATAAATACCTGTAAAGATTGATAATACTGCTATTAAAAAAATAATACCGATTACCGCTTTATTAACTTTTTTAAAATGCTTTTTCATAATCACTTTTTCCATTGCTTCTGCCTCCTTGGTCATATTTACATTTCGAGTTTCCTCTTCATTATATATGAACTCAGATTATTTCTGCAGTCTCATTAGTCATTATTTAGAATGCTAAAAGCACAACAATACTGCCCTGCACTCCTTCTAAAGAAAAAATTCCTCGGACATTAAGTCCGAGGCAACACTTAGTCTATCCTATTTAAAATTTGACTCTTATAATAGTTATACTCATACCACTGATCATATTGATCATGCATAATCTCTTTTTGTCTCTCTAAATGCTCTCGGATTTGCTGGCTGACCTCAGTTTCTTCGGCGTTTAGTAATCTTACTATCTCCGGCATGGCATCATATGACAGATTTATAATGTACCCTACATCTATTTTCCCTGTCTCCTCATATCTTAAGATATTCTCTTTTGCGATGATTCGGTCTATATTAATAAAGTTCAATGCGGTATAGACTGTTAGTGCAGCAATCACTGAATATTTAAGAACAGGCGTTTTTTTAACCCAGATACCTAACAACAAAATGATGAGCAGTATACCTATTAAGATCATAAAGACTTGAACAAATACTCTTAATCTCGTAAATCCAAATGCGCTTTCATACAAATACATTTTGTAGCTGGCAGCTCCGAGCATATTAAAGGTAAATACTATTAGCAAACTATAGGACAGATTGGCTGCTTTATGGACCACACCCTGGCCCTTCTTCATGAGATTCATACCTAACATCACTATTGCAAAGTTGATGATAGTCACTAAAATCAATTCAAAAAAACCTCTTCTGGCATATTCTGCATAGGAAAATCCTATTGGCAAGGCATCTGCCCCTCCCCCATATAAATAAGCTGCCTGGACAACCGTAAATAATAAATAAGCAGTATTTACCATGACTAATATTGTTATCATCGTCACTGGTTCCCAGCACGCTTTGACAACACCCATAGCCTCCTCTTGATATGGTATATGACTATATTTGAAACTCCATAATAACCCAAACATATATAGTGTGATGAGTGTTATCAAAAACGTATGTGCTATAACACTAGAATTATTGAACCCTCCAAATAAATCACCTAGGCTTTGAATATAATAATTGAACATCATATCAGCAGAGGACAGCAGCATGATAATAATGATTAATAAAGGAATAGAAATCATCAGTCCTCTTATGATACTTTTTCGCGTTGCATTCTCCTTCACTTCTTTTCCGCTTTTTATGATTTCCTTACTAAAGGAAATAAACTTAGGGGAGGTCATAAGCGCTTTATTAAACATCCTGTCTACAATATTAGCTGCTAAAGCTAGGCCTATTCCCTTAACCTGTTCATATCTTACGGTTATTAAATACCCTGTTATTAATAAAGGTATTAAGAGTATATTTAAACTTTTCAGTACAGGATTGTTATATAAACTAAAACTTAACGCCAATAAAATACTTGGTATACCCCATACAAGGCTTATTTTTTTGCTCAGCTGAATTTGACTCTTAACACTGTACAAAACAGCACCCATCATAACCATAGTGAAGATTAA
>JAQSYC010000135.1 GCA_029256345.1 Clostridia bacterium
TCATCGGCAAATTTGAAAAGCGCATTCTTTTCTTTTGGTGCAGTCTTCATTGTCGTATCATCGGCGATGGCATTGATGAAATCTGGATACCAAGCATCGCTAAAGTAGAATTCTAAAAAGGCTTCTGCAAGTTCAGGGTTTTGGCTATGTTTAGTTACAGACATAAAGGAGTCACCTTGTGTAACCACTCTAAAGGGATCGCTTTCTAAATTTCTTGTAGGTAAGTAAAAAGTTTTGAGGTTATCAAGGTTGTCTGCCCCCTCTTTGATGTTTGTAAATGCCCAAGAGCCTGATACAAAGATTGCAGCTTTTCTTTGTGCAAATAACGCTAAAGCTTGATCATGGCCCATACCTAGAGGATCTTTTCCGAACACCCCAGAAGTAAAGAGCTTATTAACTTTTTGGAAGGCTTTATTAACATCTGTTCCTTCAGCAAACGGCGCATCTGATTTTGCCATTTCATTCCAGTTTTGGCCATTTCCGCCTTCAGCAGCAGGCATGAATTCCATAAAAGGATAAGTGGGCCACTCATCTTTGGCGCCTATTGCTATGCCCATGAACTGGCTGTCTTTCTGACTATAGAAGTCTTGAAGTTTCTTAGAAGCTGCTAAAAATTTATCCCATGTATCTGGCACCTCTACGCCAGCTTCTTTAAACATATCCTCCCAATAATAGACATAATCATTTCCTTGCTTTTCCGGAATTCCTAAGATTTTGCCATCTGTAATATAACCAGCAGCAACGGTATTGTTTTTGGCTGCTTCTGTAGCTGTTAAATCAATAAGATAGTCTTTAAATCTTGAGAGTGTAAAAGTTTTATTGTACATAATATCTGGTAACTGGTTAGCTGAAGCTCTAATCTTCATTGAATTCCAGTATTCAGAATCATCCTTAGATTTTTCAAGTTCAATTGTGACATTTGGGTAGAGTTCTTGAAATCTTCCCTCTAAATCCAAATCATCATAGATCTGCATAGATGCATTATCCCATAAAGCAAACACTAATGTTGCTTTAATATTAGGATCTAGTGCTGTAGAAGTTTCAGAAGTCCCATCTTTTTGAGGTGTTTCTGTTACTGCGGCTTCAGATGATACTGGTGGTTTTGCTCCAGCACATCCTGTGAATGATGATAAAGCAAGTGTTGTGCCTAATGTTAATGAGAGTAATTTATTCATTTTCATAATACCATTCCCCCTATTTTGTAGTTTATTACCAAATTAAATTGGATCTCTTGTATAAATAGTAGCATGATATTTTAAAAATGAACATGAGATTAAGTTGGATTAGTTGATATTTTGTATGATATTTCTATAAAAAAATAAGATTGCTTGGAAGGGTATGCAATCTTATTTTTTAGCTGTTTTATTTTATATAAGTACTGGGGGTTGTGCCCGTTATTTTTTTAAAAACTCTCGTAAAATGTTCTACATTGGAATAACCAACTGCTTCACTAATCTCATAAATTTTCATATTAGTTCGTTCAATCATTTCTTTAGCCTTTTTTATTCTAAGATCAGTTAAATAAGCGATAAAGGAGCTGCCAGTTTCTTTCCCGAAACGTGTACTAAAGTATTTTTCATTAAACCCTACGAAACTGGCAACAGCACCTAAAGTAATGGCAGGATCAGAATAATGATCGGCTATAAAACGTTTTGCTTTTTCCATTACATCAGACATCTTATGATCATACTTATGCTCAATGTAATCAGCAATCCAGCGTATAAAATTAATAAGCCACATCTCTGTATCTCTCACTGTTTCAAGACGGGTTATTTTTTGATAAAAGTCAATATCTTGATTAAAGGAGTTCCAAATGGCATCGTTATTTTCAGCGAGCATCACAGCAATATGATAAATAAGATTTAAACACTCACAATGTGCCTCATGCAATGACATCGTAGAAAGGTTAGAAAAAAATTCCCGTTGTTCTTTGAGTATTTTTTCTGTATCAACCATTTTAATTGAATGGACCAATTGGCTATATTGATCTGCTTTGTCTATGGCAGTTCTGACAAAAAAACGTTGACCGGTAATAGGAGTGTAGATCTGCTCTTTACCAAATATAAACTTCATAGAAAGATATTCGTAAGATTCTTGTAAACAACTTAAAAAAGATATTTCGCCCTGTCCCATTGAACTGATACCAGCAGACACATAGATATTCATATAATTTTTCCATACAGTCATAATTTGTTTGCTGATGGATTCTACAGCTCCTAAACCCTCATCTTTTCCTGAATGGTAACACAATATATATTTAGAGGGTGAGATACTTGAAAAGATGCACTTAGAAGCCACCCGCGGAATCTGCTTGGCAAAATGGCACATTGGTTCAATTAAAGTGTTCTGAATATCCTTTTCAAAACGGCTGGATTGCTGCATAAAATCTTCTATTTCAAAACAAACCAGATAATATCTGTCGTATAGATACTGTTGCTGAATTTCTCTTTTGCCTAATATCATTTCTCTAAACCGTTCACTTTGACTTAGATTTAAGTTTTTTAGTGGCTTATTTGAAGAAAGTTTAGAAGAACCTTTTTGATCTAATTCTTTTTTGAGGTTTAATAGGCATTCAGTTAAGAGCTTCTCTGTAATATCAGATTTTAGAATATAATCTGCGGCCCCAAGCTTGAAGGCATTACGAACTAATGGGAAATCATTGTACGCACTTAATACGACGGTCAGTGGAGGATTGGGTTTTGTATGCAATTCCTTTATAAGTTCTATACCATCCATAATAGGCATTTTTATATCAGTTAGAACGACATCAATAGGGTGTTTTTCTAGAATAGATAATACACCTTTTCCATTGGCTGCATTGCCTATAAGCTGAAAACCCAATGCCTCCCAATCGATTAAGGTTATAATAGATGTTCTTATGATAGTCTCATCATCGGCTAAAACGACATTGTACATGTTCATTCTCCTTTATGTATTGCAGGAATACTTAAGATAGTTTCAGTATACTTTCCAAGTTCGCTGTGCATTTTGATGCCATAGGCTGAACCATAATTTAGCTGAATCCTACGGTTAACATTAGAAACACCAATTCCTTTATAGATAGAAGTTTCATCTTTATCCATAGAAAGGATTTCACTTATTGCGTCGTTACTCATTCCTTTTCCATTATCTTTAATCATAAAAATAAGGCTGTTTACTTCTTGATAGACTTTTACATGAATAACCCCAACTTCTTCTAAATCTTCAAAGCCATGTACAATGCAATTCTCCAAAATAGGCTGAATGATAAGCCGGGGCACTATGCAATCAAGGCATGCTTCATCTATTTCAAAACGTACCTCAAAATTATCAGAGTAACGTACTTTCATTAAAAAAACATAACTTTCGAGCATCTCAATTTCCTCACGAACTTGATAAAAGCTATTGGCACTCTTAAAAGAACAGGACAGAATTTTAATTAAAGCTTCTGCCATATTTTTGATGCTATCAAATTTAGCGACTATTGCCATGAAACGTATAGAGCTTAATGTGTTTACAAGAAAGTGAGGATTAATTTGAGATTGTAAAGCTTTGATTTCTTCCTGATGTTTTTCTTTTTCTTTACGTTCATTACTAAGCACAAGTTCATTAATCTCTCTAGCCATTTTATTAAAGGAGTGAATAAGCTTTCTGATTTCACCAGCACCACCGATTTCGACTTGAGTATGTAAATCCCCTTGTTCCATAAGTTCCATCCCCTGAGCGAGATTGCTGACGGGTGCAATAATATTTTTTAAAAATATCATTGAAAAGATAAAAAATAATATAAACAGTAATACGGCAGTACTTATTATACCAAGAGAAATTTTATAAAAAATACTGAGCAGTTCACTAGTTGCTACAACACTGATAACCTTCCAGTCTGTCATGCCTATAGGATTGACAATATAGTTAAACGTCTTATGATTGCTTTTTTCTTTATATACCCCTGAAACTTCTGCAAGAACGGTCTTTGGAATAACAACTGGTTTTTCTTTGCTTACGCCAGTTAAAATAGTGCCGGTTTC
Source organism: Clostridia bacterium (assembly GCA_029256345.1). Classification (GTDB taxonomy): domain Bacteria; phylum Bacillota; class Clostridia; order Lachnospirales; family Cellulosilyticaceae; genus FMMP01. The sequence continues at coordinate 4,008 of JAQSYC010000135.1, forward strand.
ATCCACCAGATACATTTTGCCAAGTTCAGGCTTTCGGTTATACTCCCTGATCATGTCAGGGGTTTTAGATTTGATATACATACAAACCATTTCGACTTTTTTGTAACGGTCGAGACTACTTGGGGCTAAGGCAACGGCTAAAGTCATCTGAGGATTTGAAGATTTTCTTTGATTAAACATAATAGTGGAGAGTTCACTTCCTATATAAGTACTTTTTGGAGAGGATAGAGCCTTTTGATACCAGATTCTATTTTTGATGTAAGAGATGGAGGGGGCAAGGTCGTCTTTAAAATAATATTGACTGCCATCATGCATATAAAAATGCATAGCTAAAATATCCGACTTGGGCATAATAAGGTTAAACTGTTCCCTTAACTTCAAATTATACATATACTTCCCATCATTATCTGCCATGTTGTGTTTAGCAACAAATTCTAACACTTGATTATCATTCGTCAATAAAAAATGAGTTAGTCTTAGGGAATTATCTAAGATTTCATTTTCAAGAGTTGTCCTCACGTTTTTTTGTGCAAGTTCAATTTTATCGATAGAGGATTTCATGATGATGTTTTGAATGATAGCCATAGATAATAAAATAATAACGAGAATAGGGATTACAATTAATAGTAAAAAATTTCGATAAAAAATGACATTAAGGGGTGTGTTTTTTTTCATACCATTCTCCGTGGCGTTTATTTTTATTATATAATATTTAATGAGAGATAGCTATTAGTGAATAATACGCTATAAACCCTATAGCATCAAAGCTTAAAATGAGGTTTTATAAAAAGAATAAAAAAAATCGAAAAAGGTGTTGACATATGTAATCTAATACTGTAATATTATAGAAGTCGCCACTGATAAGCGGCAGAGACAAAAGGTCTTTAAGACCTGATAGTCAAGAGATAAATGAACTTTGAAAATAGAATAGTAACCATAAAACCAGTCGATTTATAGGGCTTCATTTAATGAAGTTCATGAGTACAAACTAAACTTAGTTTAGTTTCAGTACAAGTAATAACAGTCAAACACTTTAACGAGTGTAAACAAACTCATGTTTGTTGGACAAACTTTTTTATGAGAGTTTGATCCTGGCTCAGGATGAACGCTGGCGGCGTGCTTAACACATGCAAGTCGA
>JAQSYC010000136.1 GCA_029256345.1 Clostridia bacterium
ACCAACTAACAAATCGCTCTATGATTCACAAATGAACTCTAGAGCGATTTAAATACTTTATGCATTTACACGAATAGGTAGTATTAAATATTTATACTCATCACCTTCTTTAGGTCTTATAATACATGGGGTAAGTGAGGATATAAAGTGAATATAAACTTCTTCATCATCTATGGCTTTAAGTGCATCAATTAAATATCTTGGATTAAAGGCTATTACCAGTTCTTTCCCTTCAAGTTCCACATCAAGCTCTTCCCTTGATGTCCCAAGCTCTGTATTTGAAGTAATAATCATCTTATCTCCATCTATTTCAATTTTTATAGGATTCTTTTTACCTTCTCTTGATATAAGTGCTGCTCTTTCTATGCTCATTAAAAAGTTTTTCTTATTGAGTAAAATTTTGGTTTCATAATCTGAAGAAAAAACTTGTTCATATTTCAAGAATTCCCCTTCCAGTAACCTCGATACCACTTTACTATCTCCTAAGTCAAATAAAACATGCTTATCTTCAAAATAAATAGCCACTTCATCCTGCTCTTCGGTTGATAAAATCTTACTTACTTCAGCCAGTGTCTTTCCTGGGATGACAACCTCCACTTCTCCATTCTCAATTGAGAGATAGGCTTTTCTATAAGAAATGCGATATCCGTCTACAGAAACCATATTAAAACTATTATTTTTAATTTGCAGCATTTCTCCTGTAAGGATAGGTCTTGTCTCATCTTGAGCAACAGAAAAAATAGTTTGACGAATCATATCTTTGAATAATAACTGATTGAGCTTGCAGGAATTACGTTTTTCTACATCCGGTAATGCCGGAAAATCTTTACCTGATTGTCCCGCTATTTGGAATTTTGATTTTTCACTGATGATGCTCGTCATAAAGTTATCGTTGGATGAAATCTCCACGGTTTCTCCCGGCATTTTTCTGATAATTTCAGAAAATATTTTAGCTTCTAAAGCGATAAAACCCTCTTCAATAACCTCAGCCTTTATTGTGCTTTCTATCCCTAGTTCAAGATTATTTCCCACCAGTATTAATTTATTATTAGTGGCTTGAATAAATATACATTCAAGTATCGGTAAAGTAGTTTTTGTTGAGCAAGCTTTAAGTACAGTATTGATACTGTTTAATAAAAGATCTTGCCTGCAATGTATGTGCATGTGGATATCTCCTTTCTAAGAAAACAATACAATTATTAAAGTTAAATTAGCAATGATAGTAATAGGGGGTGTGGGTAGTGTGTATAACCTAAACAAACCCTTCTGGTCATTTAAGTGAAGCATGTATACAGAGTTGTGGATGACATGAAGTTAAACTTAATGGTTATCCACAATATTAACATTAAAAAAAAATCCTTAAAATAATCCACAAAGAGTTAACGTTAAGTTCACAATGATACACACAGGCATCATTTAGACGTTATTTTAGATTGAAGCTCGTTAACAACTTGGGTAAGTTCTATGTCAGTTTGTAATTCTCTTGATATCTTCTCAAATCCATGGATAATCGTAGTATGATCTCTACCACCAAATTTTTCTCCTATTTTAGGCAAAGATAAGTCAGTTAACTTCCTACATAAATACATAGCGATTTGTCTTGGATGAGCGATACTTCTAGTCCTTTTTGAAGACTTTAATTCTTCAGGTTTAAGATGAAAGAAGTTAGCAACAATCTCCTGAATGTATTCAGCAGTGATTACTTTAGGTCTATCTTTAGAAATCAAATCTTTTAGTGCTTCATTAGCAAGCTCTACAGTAATAGGTTTATTTGTTAAAGAAGAAAATGCAAGAATACGGTTTAAGGCTCCTTCAAGTTCACGGATATTAGAGATAACTGTTTTAGCTATAAATAATAGAACTTCCTCTGGAACAGATAAGCTTTCAATTTCAGCTTTTTTACGCAGTATTGCAATTCTTGTTTCCAAATCTGGGCTTTGAATGTCTGCAATAAGTCCCCATTCAAACCTTGAACGAAGCCGATCTTCTAAAGTTTCAATTTCTTTAGGAGGTCTGTCGCTTGAGATGATAATTTGTTTATTGGCCTCATGAAGTGTATTGAAGGTATGGAAAAACTCTTCTTGAGTCCGCTCTTTACCAGCTATAAACTGAATATCGTCTATGAGCAGGACGTCTATATTTCTATATTTGTTGCGAAAGCTTTCATTTTTATCATCTCTAATAGAGTTAATGAGTTCATTTGTAAACTTCTCAGAAGAGGCATAAATAACTTTAGCATTTGGATTCTGGTCCAATATATAGTGGGCAATGGAATGCATAAGGTGAGTTTTTCCAAGACCCACTCCACCATATAGAAATAAGGGATTATAGGCTCTGGCAGGTGCCTCGGCTACAGCTAAAGCAGCAGCATGAGCCATACGATTGCTGTTGCCAACTACAAAGCTATCAAATACATATCTTGGATTAAGAGTACTTTGATTATTTAATGGATCTTGAAGCTGATCAGATCTTTTAGAAATTTTCTTTTCAAGATTAGTTTGTTCATTAGGAAGCACAAATTTTATAGCATACTCCTTATTTAAAATCTGGAGTGCACTATTGCGAATAAGTTCTAAATACCTTGTATTTAGGATTTCCTTAGTAAATTCATTTTTTACGCTCAATATTAGTGTGTTGTCTTGTATATCAATGATTTGAGTATTCTTAAACCAAGTGTTAAAACTGACACTCGATGTTTCAATTTCAATGATACTAAGAATGGCTTCCCACTGTTTCTCATACACTGGTGACATGATTAATCCTCCTAAGTACACAATTTATACACAAGTTATTCAAGTATCGTCAACATGTGCATAATTTAATCAACATATATGTAAAATGAAATACATTTTATAAAGAAGTTGTGATAGATAAACAAGTTGTGGATAAAGTTATTCCAGTGAAAAACATAGAAATAATGGTAAAAAAGCAAAAAAAAAGTGAAAAAATATAAGTTATACACAGAGTTATCAACAGAATGTGAATAACTTATTTTAATTAACAACTTATCTACAAGTAATTTAATAATATCAAATTACCTGTGGAAAAGCAATAATTATAAAAAAATATCCACAGGAAGAATAGTTAAAAAATCTGGGGATAAATTGTGTAATTAGGATAAGGATAGAAAAAATAGAGTCATATGGGTACTAAAAGTTTAAGTTTATATAAATTACCATATTTTATAAAGAAAATAATATAACTAGTGCTTGACTAGTATTTGTAAATCTTCTATACTATGAATAGTGCTTATTTATTTTTTTATTAAGTTGTGTGTAAATATTTTTATTTATTTAATGATAAATTATTAGTAGGATATTAATGATTTATCCTGTTTAATGTGCGTATTGTGTGGCTACTTTAAAAATTAAGGAGGTGCACATTATGAAAATGACTTTTCAACCAAAGAAACGTCAAAGAAGTAAGGAACATGGCTTTCGTAAAAGAATGAGAACAAAAAATGGTAGAGCCGTAGTTGCTAGAAGAAGAGCAAAAGGTAGAAACAAACTAACAGCATAAAACAAGGCCGCATTTGTGGCCTTGTTTTGCCTTATGTAAATTTAGGAGTACTCTAGATGAAATATACTGTATCATTAAAAAAAAATCATGAATTTCGAGTCGTTTATAGAAAAGGAAAGTCTTTTGCTAATAAGTACTTAGTTCTATATAAATATAAATCAAACGATGAGATCAATAAATTAGGTATTTCAGTTAGTAAAAAAGTAGGTAATAGCGTGGTGCGCAGCAGAGTGACCAGACTTATTAGGGAAAGTTATAGGCTTAATGAAGGACATGTGCAGTCTGATGGCTATCATTTTGTAGTTATAGCAAGAAGTACAGCAAAGGGAGCGGCGTATGCGGAAATGGCCTCGGCGCTTATTCATCTATTAAAACAGCATAAAGTGTATGATAATTATATATAATTTTAAAATAATATGATATAATTTGCTACAGAAAGGATATTTAAGTATGAAGGATATACCGAAAAAAGTAGCATTATTACTTATAAAGTTTTATCAAAGAGGGATATCACCCATGCTTGGAAGTAATTGTAGATTTATTCCAACGTGTTCACAATATACTTATGAAGCTATACAGATTCATGGTTTTCTGAAAGGGACGTTGCTAGGAATAAAACGTATTTTAAAATGTCATCCATTTCATCCTATGATGTATGATCCAGTACCAGAGAAGAATGTTTCATTAAATAACAAGAAAAACCAGGAGGACAAGAATGGGAATTATTAATGATTTTTTTGGAGCAATGCTCAATATAATTTTTGAAGGAGTTGCATCAGTTTCCCCTGTAGCTACTTTAGGTATATCAATTATTATATTTACTTTAGTTACGAGATTGCTTTTAACACCACTTCAATTATCATCACAAAGAACTTCACGTGGGATGAGTAAGCTTCAACCAGAAATGCAGCGTATACAAAATAAGTATAAAAATAAAAAGGATCAAGAATCACAGCTTTTATACAGCAATGAAATGAAAGCTTTGTATAAAAAATATAAAATTAATCCTTTAGCAGGATGTCTGCCTTTGCTCATTCAATTTCCACTTATTATTGCATTGTTTAACGTGCTTAGAGAGCCAGCTAAATATATCAAGGCTTTAGGTAATGAATACAATACAATAGCTACAACAATAGTGGACAAGGTTTCTAACTATCCTGATTTGTTAGAAGGTTTTAAGAAAGCTGTACAGACTACCTCTCGTGTAGAGTATGATATTACTCAGAAGGATCAGCTTGCAAGTTTTCTTAGTCATTTAAATAGCGGTCAATGGCAGGAATTTTTAAATAAAGTTGGCGGAGAAGTTCAGCCGATGTTACAGAGTGCCTTAGAAACAAAAGAAAGATTTGAGACATTTTTAGGTGTTAATTTGGTCGATACGCCGTCTTTACTTATTAAAAACGGTATGTGGCTAGCCCTATTGGTCCCTATTATTGCAGGTGCTTCTACGTTTATTTTTTCTAAAATTACAATGGCAAGTTCTACGGCAATGCAAAAACCAGCTGTTGGTGCAGATGGTACAGTACAGGCAAATCCTACAGATTCTATGATGAAAGCTATGAATGTTATGATGCCAGCTATGACAGCGGTATTCTCTTATACTATGCCTATAGGTTTAGCC
>JAQSYC010000137.1 GCA_029256345.1 Clostridia bacterium
CCTTGTATAAATCGCAAGGTTATAGGCATTGTGACACAAATTGACGAAAGAAGGCACTCCTTATGAATGGGTTTAAAAAATTTATGTACGGCAGATACGGATTAGATCAGCTTTCTATCATGCTGCTTGCTGCCTCTATCTTCTTCTCCCTCTTGGCGCTTGTATTCCATTCCACTATTTTGCAGCTATTGACTTATATTTTACTCGGTTTGGCGTACCTACGAGGTCTGTCTAAAAACATTTCTAAGCGACAACAGGAAAATAGGTCTTTTTTAAAAGTTTGGCAGCCTGTAAAAATCAAATTAAACAAATCTTTTATGCGGTTAAAGCACATACGGACTCACCAATACTATAAATGCCCTCAATGTGGACAATCACTGCGTGTCCCCAGAGGCAGAGGTCGCATTCGTATTACCTGCCCTCAATGTAAAAACGAATTCAGTAAAAAAAGCTAACTCAATAACTATTATAATCTATTTATAGGGGGATGATGATGAAAGCATTATTAATCGGTGGAACCGGAACAATTAGTACAGCTATTTCTAACTTATTATTAGAAAAAGGTTGGGAACTCTATCTTTTAAACCGAGGTTCTATAAATCATGAATTACCAGTGGGCGCTAAGGAGATCACGGCAGATATTCATGATGAAGCTTTAGTCTCCAAACTTATTGACTCTATGAGTTTTGACGTAGTTGCAGATTTTATCGCTTTTTCACCTACGCAGCTTGAAAGAGATTATCGTCTATTTAAAGATAAGACCAAACAATTTATATTTATAAGTTCTGCCTCTATTTATCAGAAACCTCTTTCAAACTACCTTATCACTGAAGGAACCCTCCTCGCGAATCCTTATTGGGAATATTCTCGCAACAAAATAGCTTGTGAAGAGTATCTTATGAAAATATACCGTGAACATGGCTTTCCTGTCACGATCATAAGACCTAGCCACACTTACAGTAACCGCTCTATTCCTCTTGCCGTTCAAGGGAGCCTAGGCAGTTGGCAAGTGGCCAAACGTATGCTCGAAGGCAAGCCTGTTATTATTCATGGAGACGGCAGCTCTTTATGGACCATGACCCATAGCCGCGATTTTGCAAAAGGTTTTGTTGGTCTCATGGGCAATATCCATGCTATCGGAGAAGCTGTTCAAATCACCTCTGATGAGTCATTGACTTGGAACCAAATCTATCAAATAATTGCAGACGCCTTAGGTGTCAGACTCAATGCAGTTCATATAGCCTCAGAATTTCTAGATGCCTGCTCACCTCTAGACTATAGAGGAAGTCTCATAGGGGATAAAGCAAATACCGTTGTTTTTGATAATACAAAACTCAAAAGACTTGTTCCAGCATTTACAGCATCTATCCGCTTTGACCAAGGTATTAAAGAGACAATCCATTGGATTTTAGAGCATCCTGAGTATCAGATTGAAGATCCTGACTTTGATAAATGGTGTGATAAGGTCATTGCTGCAAGAGAAAAAGCTATTCAGTCTATCTTAAATGCATAATAAAAAAGACTATGAATCTGCCAAAGTTACGGCATTTCATAGTCTTTTTTGGGTGTTTTTTATTCTGCTTTAATCAGTTTATCTTTTTGCAATATGTGATCTAAGGTCCAGTTAAAAACAAACCCTAAAATATCTTCTATGTATTTTTTGGGATCATCATCTACCTTATCAAAATCTACTTCATTAATTTTTTGAATAAAATCGTCATGCTCCACTTTTTGACTAAAATATTTATTGTATCTGATACTAAGCATATACTCTTCCTCTGTTTTGAAATGAAGTTTTGTATACTCTTTTAATTCTTTAATGATTTCAACAACCCCATCATACATGTCTGTACAAAAATCGTCTTTTAATAGTTCATAGGCCCTATTACCTATTTCAAACATATGCTGATGCTGTTCATCAATCAAAGGAACACCTATTGAATACTCATCTTTCCATACTAACATAACCTTTTCCGCCTCCGATCAATTTTATAATTTATGTACTGACCTATATGATTTAATATAGCATACTCCTATCCTTCTGCCAATCTTTTCGTTTAAATCTTTATTTCTGACAAAAATAATAAAAACTCTGCCACTAAAAAACAGAGTTTTTATTATTTTATTGATTGTACTCATCCAAAAAGCTATGAACTTTGTTATCTTTGCGGTATGCAATGACCGTATTTAAGTTAACATTGTGTACACTTCTAAAGATATTCATCTCAATATGGGGATTGGTTTGTCTGAATTTTTTAATGAGTACTTTCATTTCTTGTCGTTTAGACCCGCCTCCATTATCTCCCAACACACAGTTTTCAGTAAACCGACAGGCACATTGAATAAATTGTAAGTCATGGGTCCTTTTCCATGCAAGAATATGTTCTTCTTTAACCAAATACATCGGTCTTATCAGTTCCATGCCCTCATAATTTGTACTGTGAAGTTTCGGCATCATGGTTTTGATTTCCCCTGCATAAAGCATACTCATTAAAACAGTTTCAATCACATCATCAAAATGATGCCCTAAAGCTATTTTATTACATCCAAGATCCTGAGCATATTTATAGAGATAACCTCTCCTCATCCTAGCACATAAATAGCAAGGTGACTCATCTACCGACGCTACAATATCAAATATTTGTGTATCAAATATTTTTATAGGGATATTCAAATGCTGCGCGTTATCCATAATAACCTGTCTGTTGTACGGGTTATATCCTGGATCCATCACAATAAACTCCAATTCAAATTTTACTTTACCATGTTTTTGTAACTCCTGCATACATTTTGCTAGAAGCATGGAATCTTTACCGCCAGAGATACAGACAGCAATCTTATCCCCTTCTTGAATCAGTTGATAGTCATTGATACCGGTGATAAATTTAGACCATATTTGTTTACGGTATTTCTTGATAATACTTCTTTCTATTTCTTGATACTTTTCCATATTTTTATCCTTATTTAACTAATTTTTTATAACACTTTTCAAAACATCGCAAGAAATCGTCCAGTTCTTTTTCTGTTGTCAGATGACTTAGACTTATTCTCAGGGTTGATAAAGCTCTCTTTTTATCCTTTGTAAGCGCATAAACGGCTTTAGAAACGGTATTCACTGGACAGCAGGCCGATTTAGTGGAGATATACACCTCATATTTTTCTAATTCTTCCTGAAAAACCATAGATTTTATGCCTACCACGCTGACATTTAAGATGTATGGGACAGATTCTTCTGTACTGTTAATTGTAACCTTTGGATAACATTTGAAGGTTTCTCGAAGTTTTTTATTAAACATTCTTACCTTTTCATCATTTGTTTTTTGAGAAGATACAGCTAACGCAAGGGCTTTCTCCGTTGCTGCTGCCAGTGCAAGCATCGGCGTACCGCTTCTAAAAATGGTTGTGCTTTTTCCGCCATGAATCAGTGGCTCTAACAGCAGACTTTCTTTTTTAATGAGGACACCAGAACCATTTAGTCCATAGAACTTATGAGGAGAAAACACCATTAAATCTATATACTCTAAAGAAAGGGGTATTTTGCCTATGGCCTGAGTGGCATCCACATGAAAAAAACAGTGGGGATAATGAGATAACATCTCTCCGATTTGATCAATTGGCTGCTTGATCCCCAGTTCACTATCTACATAACCAATTGAAACCAGTATTGTGTCTTCCCGTAACAACTCTTTGAGATGCACTAAATCTACAAGTCCATTGTCTAGGATATCGACAAAATCTACTTCATAACCTCTATGTTGCAAGGCTGTTAATGCCCCCGTTACTGAGGAGTGCTCCAAATAAGTTGTAATCATATGTTTGCCATGTCTTTTATAGGTTTCAGCAATACCTTTAACGGCTAAATTATTGGCCTCACTAGCCCCTGACGTATAAATGATTTCATTTTCTTTAACACCCAGTCTCTTCGCTATCTCTGCAGTTGACAGATCTAAGCGTGCTTTAGCTTCTCTCCCTAATTGATGAGATGAATTAGGGTTGGCAATGTATGTTGTTGAAACCTCCTGAAAAACTTCTAAAACTTCCTGACTGACAGGTGTATTGGCTGCATAATCTAAATAAATCATTTGATTCCCTCACTTACTCATGCTGTATTAAATGCTACTTTTTGCTTATTAACTAGTTGAATAGTAGCATCCTAAGGGCTGCTTGTCAAGCGACTGACTTTACTCTAAATAGGCTGTTAACCTTACATTATTGCCAAATGAATGATTCTTGTTTATACTATATCTATTAATCTTTTTAGCTGATAAAGGGTGAAGATGTTGAATATCACAGAGAATCTTAAAAATAACCAGATTTTATATCATCAGAATATCCTAGAACTCCGCACACTCATCAGGCAAAGATACCCTTATAGTAGCTCAGACTATAGGGCTAAGCTCTTTGCCTCTGCCGTTCACAAACTTCTGGATAGATATCTTACCGGTTTTGATCAAACTATTCAAATACAAATTAAAAACAGCCTCCTAAAAGAAGCTGTTAAAAAAGGGCACTTTAATCTAACCGCCTATCAACTATTTGAAGTCTCTACGTCCCTATATCATTCTGAAGAAATCTTGGCTGAAAATCTTACCGCCTGGCTAAATCATCCCGAAGATGTGATTTTTTCCGCCGAAGAGATCGCTGACTATATCACCCATTTTAGATATAAAGATGATGGCTCTGCACGATTACTTAGCACTACTTCTATCCCTGTTCAAAATCCAGTACTTCTTCCCTCTATTTCCCTTGGGAAGTTATCTCTTATTGAGTTTTTAAGAACTGCTTCATTCAAATACGCCGCTGCTTTCTTTACAGTTGTCATCCTTGTAAGCTGGGTATTTTTTCAAGGTTCGCTATCCCAAAACTATTTAGTTCAGCCCCTTTTAACCGATGAGGTTATGACTCCAGTCATCACTAAACAAGTTCCTTCTTTAGTGCAGTCCCCTGATACAAATAAATTGCCTGAACTAGAAAATCATTTAAGTCCTTCACTACAGTATAAAGAAATTAACCAAGATGCTTTGGCCGCTTGGCTTAATGAAAGAAATTCTATGCTCTCCGACAAGTCTTATCTAACCCCC
>JAQSYC010000138.1 GCA_029256345.1 Clostridia bacterium
GCACTTCTTACAACTGTGTACTTCTCATAGATTTCTCCAGGTAGATTTTTTATAGCGGCCTCTAACACTGCCGGTTCATCCACCATCATGATTTTAATAATATCTTCCTCTGGCCGTACCTCTTTGTAGTCCATCTCTATTACTGGAATACCATTGATTGTTCCTTCTAATTCACTATATTTACTCATTTTAGGTGTGATACACCCCTCATTTGAAAACGCATGTATATTTACACCAATTCGTTGTGCTATTGCATAAAGACTGGTCAAATCTCTGCCTGTCAGAATATTTTTCCTTATAATTTGTCTAGTCAAGGCATTTTGGACAATGCTGCCATTAAAGCTCAGTACATAATCCTCTTCTGTCATCAAATCAAGTTCTTTTAAGTATTTTTCAAGTCCCTCTATAGGTCTTCCTGAAGCTAAAACAACTCTCACACCTCTTTGTTTTGCCTTGTAAATGGCATTTTTAGTTTTTATAGAAATCGTCTTATCTTCTTTTAACAAAGTACCGTCCATGTCAACTGCTATAAGTTTATACATTGGCTCTCAACTCCTGTCTTTTACTCTTGTCATTATTATAACAATTTTGTCTTGTTATTTAATATCTCTTTTTATACTAAAGTTTGTGATCAAACTCACTTTATTTTCATAATTTGTTACAAAATTCAGCCCCCTACAACACGGTCCTTTAGTATTTTTTCTATTCTTTGTCTTTGCTCCAGACCTATACTAAAATCACTTCTCTGTGTGATCAGCCCTCTTCCTTTGTAAGAAATAATCAATACTTCCTTGGCTTTCCTGCTCATAAAACGGTAACTGTGAATGTTTTCCCATTGTATCGGTGCTCTACCCCTGCTACTCATCAGTCCTTCATTATAAATAATCCAGTTATCATTGGGCAGATATTGGTTAATATAATACATGCTTAAATAAATAACTGTTAACCCTAGCAGCATCCTTTCGTTGTAATAATCAAAAAGAATGCTTGCAAAGAGCACTCCCATAATAATGATAACAGGTAATACCTCAAACAATCTCAAATATCTGTCCCTAGACTCCTCGGCAAAGAGGGATTTAATAACAGCCTTTTGCTGATAGTGTCTATATCTTTTTTGTGCCTTGCTATATGTATTTAAAATAGAGCCTATACAAATCATTAAAATAACTCCGGCTATAACTTTTAAAATCATCATTTCTCCTTTCTGATCTCATAGTCTTTTTATTATAGCATCTTTTAAATTTTTATAACACCCCTCTTCTGATTTGTCCCCTTTGATGCTATACTAACTGTATATAACCTTTAAACGAAAGGAGAGGCATTAAAATGTCTTTTGACTTGCATGAAATCCAGTTGGCAATGATTCATTACTTTAAAGAGGATGTCCGAAGAATCAACCACGCCCTAAAAGTTCATAGCTTTGCAAAGCTCATAGCTGACCTAGAAACCTTGTCTGTTGAAGAACGCCTAATCATTGAAATTTCTGCTCTGTTACACGATATAGGGATCAAACAAGCAGAACTCAAATATCACTCTACTTCTGGCAAATACCAAGAATTAGAAGGCCCTCCAGTAGCCCAAGAGCTTTTACACCCTTTCTCTCTTACAGAAAAGAGCTTATCACGGATTCTATACTTAATTGGACATCATCATTCTTATTCTAAAATAGACGGACTTGACTTTCAAATTTTAGTAGAAAGTGATTTTATAGTTAACATTTTTGAAGATGGCATGAGCAAAAATAATCTACTAACCATTAAAGAAAAATATTTTAAAACTGAAACAGGCACACATTTATTGACTACAATGTTTTTATAATCAATAAGGCAAGAGACATAACTTAGATAAGTTAGACCTCTTGCCTTATTGATTATAAAACTTTAAAGTGGCTCATCGAGTAGTCCAGCTGGTCCATAGTCTCTGTCAGCTTATTCGAAACATTAAAGAGCTGCTCAGTAATAGCACTTTGTTCTTCACTAAGTGCATTAACTTCCTGCGTAGCTGCCACAGTATCTGATGTTATCGCCCCGATCTTCTCTATTTTATGAACAGCTTTTTCTTTGATTGCTTCCATATCATTAACTTTCTGACTGACCTTTGCAAGGCTTACATCCATATTTTTAAGCAAATCAACGATGTTATTAAAAGTGTGATAGGTATTATTAACAGATTGCTCTTGGTCTATGACAATGTGATTAGACTCTTTCACAAGCTTAACAGCTTCTTTAGTCTTATCTTGTATTGTATCCAATGTTTTTCTGACATTTTTTGTAGAAAGTTTAGACTGCTCAGCCAGATTTCTGATCTCACTAGCTACCACTGCAAAACCTCTGCCCACCTCACCAGCTCTTGCCGCTTCAATGCTGGCATTAAGGGCTAATAAATTCGTTTGTTCACTGATACCATCCAAAAGTTTCATGACTTCTTCAATGTCTTTAGTCAACAGACTTAATTCGGTAATGCTGGATTTAATGGCCCGTGATACTTGCATAGAAGATTTCATCGTTATATTGAGCTGCTGTATGTTTTCGCTTGACTCTTTAATAATACCCTTAGCCTTATCATTTTTCCCCACAATCTCTTTTGTATCAAGCATCACTTCTTGTATACTGCCCGACAATCTATACATAGCCTCTGTACCTTTTTCGGCATCCTGCGCCTGATGGGTTGCACCTACTGCAATATCTCCGATTGACAGCGCTAACTGCTTGAAGGCTTCCACCGAGTGCTCCGTCGCCTGTTTTAAGCGTTTTCCATCTTCAACAGTCTGAGTAATAACACCCCTTGTTTCTTGTAACAGAGTACGCATATTGGCTATCATCTGATTAAAGCTTTTACAGAGCATACCTATCTCATCCTTGCGGTTTTCATCCATTTTTACCGTCATATCTCCCTTTTCGGCTGCTTTCATAAACTGCATCATTCTAATGATGGGCTTTGAGAAGCCTTGAGAAAAACCTATTCCAAAAAGAACAGCAAGGAAAGTAGCGACAATCATCAACAAAAAGACCATTCTATTGGTTGCATCCAATCTGCTTGTTAAGGAGTTTTGAGGTATTTCAGTAATGATTTTCCAGCCATTTCCTAGAGTCATATAATTGACGAGCATCCCCTCAGCTGTGTAGCTGCCTTCGTCTTCTGTTGTCATACTCCAAATAGTCTCATCCGTTGTCTTTTTAGTTTCATCTACATGATAAATGATTTGTCCCTTTTCATCGGATAAATAGAGCTTTGCACCCTCTAAAATCGTCATATCTTTTATATTTTCAATCAAGGCGGCTATTTTAATTTTAACTTTAAGGGTCCCAATATCTTTACCAGTACTCAAAGCTTTAATGTTTCTAATATAGTATATATTTTCAAGATCACTGCCTAACCCTTTAGTCCAAACCCCTCTTGTCTCTTGGTCTATTGTCTGGGTAATTTTTGCATCCTCCTCGCTAAAACTCTTATCTCCACCTATTATCTTTCCGTTTTTATGTATGACCTGTATTTCCTCAATTTCATTATCAACTGCTGTGAGCGACACTAATCTGCTTTCCATATTCCGTAAGGCCGTAACTTGTTTCCACACATCCGTTGATTCATAATCACCTAAACCCTCATTAATAATTGAGTCTATACAGATAGAAACGGTTTTTTTCTCAACACTTTCTAAATAATATTCTATATTAATACTTACTTGATTGATAATTTCAGAGGTAAAATTCAAACTTGTATCTGCTAATGTGCTTCTAGCCATCGTATAAAACACCATACTCACAACAATCATAGGTATAACTGCAAATATAACAAATCCCAAAATCAATTTGTACTTAATAGATACAATTCCCCTAATCTGCTCTGATTTTACTTTTTGTATTTTTTTTGTACTCATTTTAAATTTCATAAGCTACCCCTTTTCCCAAGCGCTTTTGACTTAATATTCAAACAATTTACTCTGCCAAATTATACATTTACCCCTATTGTATCTCTATTCACAAAGTATTTTACATATTTTTCTACAAAATGATAAATATAGTATAGTATAAAAACTTTAACTTATCAATCGTAAAACTCCACACATTTCGAAAGGTTTTTTTAAACAATATCCTGTATTTACAAATTCTCCTACTATTTATCATCATTAATCCTTATAAAAATACACAAAAAAGAGTTTTTAGGTTCATAACAACACTGCCTAAAAACTCTTTCTTTATTTTCTTACATAACTTATTTTGTTTTATACTTATTCTGTAATAAGCTCAAGCCCGTGATAAATGGTATCAATAATGCTTTCAAAAGACTCTCTTACCTCTCTTACACTACTTGGCAGGTTAATAATCAGGGTGTTACGTCTAATACCCGATACCCCTCTTGATAACATCACATTAGGATTTTTTTGAAGTCCATAATATCTAATCGCCTCACTAATACCAGGGGCCATCCTATCCATGACACCTAGTGTAGCCTCCGGCGTAACATCTCTTTTACTAAACCCTGTTCCTCCTGTTGTAATGACTAAATCAGCCTTAATATCATCACACAACAGGACAAGCGCCTCTTGTATTCTGTCAACATCTCCAGGAATAACAATATAATACTTAATCTCAAAACCTCTGTCTTTAAGCATATATTCTAATATTTTTCCACTTTCATCTTCCTGTTCGCCATTTGCACTCAAGTCACTGGCTGTTATAATCCCTGCAGTAAAAATATGTTTCTCTTTTTTAGGTTCTTTTTTAGGTGCTTTATTTTTTCCCATATATTTTCCTCCTGATATACTATTTTATTGTCTCAGCCTACTCCAAAAATGAGCTGACAATTTATGCTCTATAAGTTGTATCCTTATGAGAAAAGGCAAGATACCCGCAACTTTTGAATGTTACTTGTAGCTCACCTTTGAGACTCTCCTTTTATAAAGGATACCTATTCATTTATAGATTTATACGCAATAAAAATAAAAAGGCGAGGTACACTATTCGCTAATAGCGATAGCACCTCACCTTTGAGATATTTGTATTGAATAACACTTTTCTGCATTTTATCATTATTTATTATAAAAGTCAACTATCAAAAATGCTATTTATCCTAATATA
>JAQSYC010000139.1 GCA_029256345.1 Clostridia bacterium
TATTAATAGAAATAGGTCTTACAGACTTTGTGGATGTGGTTGTGGCAGTCTATGCCGATGATGAAATACGGATTAACAGACTGATGGAAAGAGATGGACTGTCTAAAGAGCAAATCTTAGAACGGTTTAAAGCTCAAAAAAAATGGGAACAATTTATGAGTATAACCCATACAATCATAGATAATAGTTCGCAAATTGAAACCACCGAAAAGCAAATAAAAAAACTAATAGATCATTTATAAGGAGTTTTATTTTGAAAAGGATAATGAGATGGGGTTATATGAAAAGAATTTTTATTTCCATGGTTCTCATGATCTTGTTGATTTTGGGCACCTATAAGCTGTATCCCAGGGAATACAAGGAATTAGTAGCCCAATATGCCCATCAGTATGAGGTAGATCCACTGCTTATCTATGCGATAATGAAAGTAGAAAGCAAATACAATCCTCATGCTGTATCACGGAGCGGAGCCAAAGGTCTCATGCAAATTATGGACAAAACAGGTGCGTGGGGAGCACAGGAAGTCAACATTCGTGAGTATACCCATGATATTTTATTTAAGCCTGAAACCAATATTCAGATTGGATGCTGGTATGTTGCGAAGCTTATTAAGCAATATGAGGGCAATTTAAATGTAGCGCTTGCTGCTTATAATGCAGGGTCTGGTAATGTTTACAAATGGCGCAATGATCCCAAATACAGTTTTGATGGAAAGACACTTTATAATATACCTTTTAAAGAGACAAGTTCCTATGTCAAAAAAGTCCAATGGCATTATAAAGTATATCAATTTTTATATAAGCACTAAGGAGGAGAGAAAAAGATGATGAAAGGGTACAAAATACTTGTAGCCACACTGATGGCCTTGGTGATTTTTACTGGCTGTGGTGTTCAGGATATGGCTTTGCAGGACGAGTTGCAAGAAAATGAGCCAAGTGAAGCCGTGGCGCTGCAGACAGATGAAAAAAAACCACCTGAAAACAAGATGATTATTGCTATGGATGTGCCGACTACCCTAAATCCACTCTATAATACACAGGAAAATGTTGAGCAGGCACTGTATTTAATGTTTAGTCCTCTTATCAATATTGAAGAAAATGGGACAATCAGCGCAAATGTAGCACATTCCTGGATGGTTAATGAGAATAATACGGCTGTAACGCTGACCTTAGATAACACTATCAAATGGCATGATGGGAAAGCCTTAACCACTGATGATGTAATATTTAGTATAGAGCAGATTCAGGCTATTAGTGAGTCACCATACAAACAAACAGTAGAAAATATTTCCAGCGTGGAGAAAATAGATGATAAGACACTAAAGATTTTCTATAAACAGTCATTTAGTGGTATGTTGCAGACGCTTTTTTTCCCCATCATTCCTAAACATGTTTACGATGTACCAGAAAGCAGTGCAATGACAATTAATCCTATTGGTTCAGGTCCTTTTAAGTTCAAATCTATGACCCCACTTAAGCATATGCAGCTAGAAGCAAATCAAGATTATTTTAGAGGTGCACCTCAGATTGAGGCAGTTGAAGTAAGCATCATCCCTGATGAAGAAAGCAGTTTACATGCTTTCAAACAGGATTTAATAGATGTGGTGTATACAGATATTACTGAATGGGGAAAATATGCCAATGATAAATCTTCGAAGATCCATGAACTCACTTCAAATATTTATGAATTCATGGGACTCAACTTCAATAAAGCTGTATTTCAAAATGCCAATGTCCGTAAGGCACTTATGCATGGGTTAGACCGGGAAGAAATGATTTACCTCTATTATCTTGATCATGCTGCAGTGACGGATACACCGATTAGTCCTTCTTCTTATTTATATGATAAAGGATTGCCGACCCAAGGATATGATAAAGAAAAGTCAAAACTACTTTTAACTCAAGAAGGGTATGAGCGGGATGGAAAAACAGGCCTCATGACAAAAAATGAAATACCTCTTGCATTTACATTAATTATAAATGCAGAGAACTGGGATCGGGTAAAAATTGCTGGTGAAATCAAAAAGATGTACAAAGAAATTGGAGTGGAAGTTACTGTTCAAGAGTTTGACAGGGCGACTTACCTATCAAAAATAGAAACAAGGCAATACGATGCATTTTTAGGAGGATGGCAGCTTTCTTATGCGCTCGACCTAAGTTTTGCCTTTCATTCGAGCCAAGCCATAAGTGGACAAAATTATGTGAATTATAAAGATTCAAAGATGGATGAACTCTTGCAGCAATCTTTTTTAGCAACTGAAAGCAACATTCTTGAGAGTTATGCGGCACTTCAACAATTTTTTGCAGAGCAAAACCCCTATATTAGTCTATATTTTAAAAAGAAAGTACTTCTCACAAAGGGCAAAATTACAGGAGACATTAAACCGACACCACTTAATGTTTTCTCAAATGTAGAATTATGGGCGATAGAGTAAGATTATTACTTTCCATTTAGTCATCCATATAGTAAAATGATAAAAAAGAGAGGCATAATTTCTTATGATGTATGAAGATTCTTATCTTGTGAAGAGTTGCATTATTGCCGAAAATAGAAGAGATAAACCGTATATTGATGAGGTCGCTGATGCATGCCCCTTCTGCCCTGGACACGAGTCAGATATTGACGAAATAAGACTTCAGGTCAAAGAACATGCTAAGCCATTTCAAGTGAAAATAGTTAATAATAAATATCCGGTATGTGATACTCAGAAGGGTTTGTATGGTGTCCATGATGTTGTCATAGATACCCCGGACCATTTAGCACATCCCAAGGACTTCACAGAAATGCACTGGGAAGTTGTACTCATTAGTATGCAAAAAAGGTGGCATCAGATTGCAAAAGACCCTAAAATTTCGTTTATTCAGATTTTCAAGAATTATGGAAAAAATGCTGGAGCAAGTATTAAGCACTCCCATTGGCAGATTATTGCCCTTGCTCAGACCCCTTATTCTATTAGAAGTCAGCATCTGCAGTACCATGCTTTTAAAGACAAGGAAGGGAACTGCTATTTTTGTACGAAGTTAAAGACGATTGAAAAAGAGTATATTATCTTTGAAACAAAAAATTGGTTAGCTATAGCTCCAGAAGTTTCCCAGTTTGCTCACGAAACATGGCTGATTTCAAAATCTCACAAAAAGCACTATGGCGAGTTAGGTGAGGAAGCACTCAAAGAATGTGGTGGACTGCTGAAGAGAGTTCTTATGGGATATGATAAAGTTAGGCCCAGTGGCTCATTTAATATTTGTTTTATAGGCGGGGGGATTAGAGATTCCCTTGAGCATCATTTTTACATTAAAATCATTCCAAGACTTGGTGAGTGGGCTGGATTTGAACTAGCAACAAATTGTTATATCAATACTGTGCATCCAAAAACTCACGCTCAGGTAATGAAAAATATACTTAGACAGTAGGAGGCATTAAGGTGAGTGATTATACAGATGAAGAATTAATTTTTGGCCTTGATATTGGAACACGAACTGTGGTAGGTATTGTAGGCTACAAGAAAAATAATCAATTTATAGTTCTTGGGTTTGAAAGTATAGAGCATGAAGAAAGAGCCATGGTAGACGGACAGATTCATGATATTCAAAAAGTATCTAAAGCTGTTTATCAGATTAAAACTACGCTAGAGCAAAGGCTTAATATTCAGCTTATAGATGTCGCTATAGCGGCTGCAGGAAGAGCTTTAAATACACAAATTGTATCAGTTGACAATAGGCATGAAGAACTTCAGGAGTTTACTGCATCAGATGTACATAACCTTGAATTATATGGTGTAGAAAAGGCAAAAGAAGCGCAACAAAAAGCTGGCGCCAAGATGGAGTATTTTTGTGTGGCCTATTCGGTTATCAATTATTACTTGGACGGGTACATTATAAGCAATCTAGAAGGGCACAAGGGAATGAGTATAGGGGCAAAAATGATAGCCACTTTTTTACCTAAACTAGTCATTGACAGTCTTTATGGGGTAACTGAAAGATGTGGTCTCACCGTAACACATCTTACCTTAGAACCTATAGCGGCCATCAATGCAGTTATACCAGACAACCTCAGATTGCTTAATTTAGCTTTGGTAGATATTGGGGCGGGTACTTCAGATATTGCCATTACAAGAGATGGCAGTGTTGTAGCTTATGGGATGATTCCAATAGCTGGGGATGAAGTAACAGAGACTATAGTTCATAAATATTTAGTTGATTTTTATACAGCTGAAAAAATCAAACAGCAGCTTACCGTTTCAGAGGTCATTACATTTGAAGATATTCTTGGATTACCTCAGCAGGTCACAGCACTTGAAGTTAAACAAGTGATTTTGGAAACAATTACTCATCTGACCCAAAGTATTGCAGATAAAATTCTAGAATTAAATGGAGATGCCGCTCCTAATGCAGTATTTTGTGTAGGTGGTGGCAGTCAAATGGTATCCGTGATAGAAAACCTTGCAGCTTTTTTGAAGCTACCTTCACAAAGGGTAGCTGTGAGAACGTCACAAAATGTTTCTGAGGTTTTAGATGATGCGGGCCTAGTAAATGGTCCAGAGATGATTACACCACTGGGAATTTGTATTACAGCGATGAAAAACAAATACAGCCAATTTGTAACTGTCACATTAAATGATAAAAAAATTCAATTATTAAATGCTAAAAAATTAACTATTTTAGACGCTATCGTTGCTGCAGGTATTGAACACACAGAGATTTTTCCAAAAAGAGGAAAAACTTTGATGTTTAGATTAGATGATTTAAGAATACGTATAAAAGGTGAAAATGGTAATCCAGCTGATATTTTTTTAAATGGCAAATCAGCAACAATCCATGATATTGTATCAGAAGATGACAGTATCAAAGTTGTTAAAGCCGTTCAGGGCAAAGACGGCAGGGCAGATCTTGCTCACTATATTAAAGAAGCTCGTACAGTTTATGTTAATGGCGAAAAGCTTGCACTTCCTATTATCATGGTAAACGGCGATTGTATGCCTGACAATTATATTGTACAAGAAAATGATGCTATTCAAATGATTTATCCGCATCATTTAGGAGAACTGCTGGACTACTTAGGCATTAACTG
>JAQSYC010000140.1 GCA_029256345.1 Clostridia bacterium
GCTTCATATAAAGATATAGGCACCTGTTTTAACGCTGCAAGGAACATCACCATAGAAGATCCGAACTGCCATACTTCAAGTGAACTTAAAGTATACAGTACAACCTTAGGATCCCCAAGCCAGGAGATAGGATTGCCCCCAAAAGCCGTCACTGCTGCATTCATAAAACCATTGTCCATAAAGAGCAACTTCCATAGAATAGCGACCGCAATGCTTCCCCCAAAAAGTGAAGGCAGGTAATATACCGTTCTTATAATACCAATTCCCCTTCTAGCCTTATTCAGCATGACGGCTATAATCAATGACATCAGTATTTTCCCTGGAACAGTAAGTAATGTGTACCGTATAGTGATACTTAAAGCTTTATAAAACTCTTTGTCTTTTGTAAATAGATTAATATAGTTATTAACTCCTATAAAATTGATTTTGCCGAAGGCATTATAATCGGTAAAAGAATAATATAATGATGCCAAAAACGGGTAAATCTGCAACACCACAAGTCCGATTAACCAAGGCAATAAGTAAAAATAGGCTTGATAACCCCTTTTTCGTATGGCTGATTTTTTCATTATTGTCCCCTCTTTCTAAAAAAAATGAGATATCTTTTAAGGGATATCTCATTCTCCTTATTTATAATGATTTATTTTATTGAACTGCCAAATAATCATTGATTAGAGATACCGCTTCTTTAGCTGCTTCTGCTGGTGTTTTTACCCCATAAGCTACTGTTTCATAAGCATCTTTAAGAATAGCTGTAACTTCAGCGCTTGTTGTTTTACCACTATCTGACACCCCATTATACTTCTGACTTACATCAACGGCCATTTTAGTGAGTGGATTTAAAGAGCCTGCTGCTTCTGTAATCTCTTGTGCTTTAGCTGTAGGTGGTACAGATCTAACGGTTCCTAAAGTTTTAATGGCTTCATCATTATTGAAAAAGAAGTCTAAAAACATAGCTGCTTCTTTAGGATGTTTGCTTTTTGCATAAATCCCTACATATTGAGGACAGTCATTAACCCATCCGTCACTTAAAGCATCTGTTAAAATAGGCATATTCCCTGCTATGTACTTAGCATTAGGATTTGCTGCTGCCATAACCTCTACAGATGAGGTGTAGCCAACATTACACACATATTTACCAGCAATCCAGTT
Source organism: Clostridia bacterium (assembly GCA_029256345.1). Taxonomy (GTDB): domain Bacteria; phylum Bacillota; class Clostridia; order Lachnospirales; family Cellulosilyticaceae; genus FMMP01. The sequence goes on from JAQSYC010000140.1 coordinate 1,153, forward strand.
GGGGTCATCTTGATTACTTGTTCCATAGGAAGCCATATAAGATAACGGTACTGCTGTTTTGGTCTCATAAAGATCTTTCACAAAAGTTAAAACTTTTTCAAACTGTTCTTCTGTCATAACTAGTTTTGAATCAGGGCCGATGATAGGCTGACCATTCATCTGTCTTCCCCATGTACGCATAATAAAGGCCATCATGAAATCAAGGTTCCCAGAAATCAGATATAAAGAAGGATCATAGGCTTGAACTTTTTTGCCCCACTCAAGAAGCTCATTCCAATCATACTCTGTCGTAAAGTCAATCCCAATCTTGTCTGCTAAATCTTGATTAACGATAATAGCACTTCCGGCTTTTCCCATAGGTATAGCATATTGGCTGTCTGAACCGAAATGCCCATTATTAATCAAGAATCCTTCATCAAAATTCGAAAAATCAATATCTAATTCTGATAAATTATAAAGCTGCCCTTGCCCAAAATATTCAGGTCCTGCACCTGTTTCAATTTGCATAATATCCGGTGCTGTTCCAGATGCCAATTGAGTCATTAGCTTATCATTGTAGCCATCTTGTGCACTATATTCAGCATCAATAGTAATCCAAGGATATTGCTTCTGAAATTGGTCAATGACCGCTAAAGTCGCTTCATGTCTTGCATCTCCACCCCACCAAGAAAACCTGAGTGTAACAGGCTCATTCTCCTCTGTTTTGCTTGTAGTCGTCTCTGGAACAGTTTTTTCTGCACTTGCCTTCTGATCAGTTCCAGCATTACCACAGCCTGCTAATGATATCATCATTACGATCACTAGCAGCATTGTTATCATCTTTTTCATACGAAACGCCCCCCTTATGTTTTTTGTACTATTATTTTATCATCATCCCTCACTACCCAAAAGATATCTAGCTTACGCTATGTCTTCATCTTTTAAGGACTCCCAAGTCAACAGTATCACTTTTACTGTTTTTTATTCACTTCTCATGTTTACCCTCTCAAGTTTTATTTGTGTAAAGCCTGTATAGGCATCTTAAAGCTGATTTCTGTTCCCATCCCCTTTTTACTCCTTATATGAATTTTACTCCCCTCTCCATAATGAAGAACTAAGCGCCGATTAAGATTAGTAAGTCCTATATTTTTAGATTTGACATCATTGATTCTAACATACAATCGTTCTATTTCTTCCTTACTCATACCGCACCCACTGTCTATAACTGACACATGCATCTTGAATTTCCTTTTGAATATTTTTATCTTGATATAAAAGCGTTCATTTAAAGACGTTAACCCATGGTTAACACTGTTCTCAACAATAGGCTGCAGCATGAGGCGAAAAACCCAATGATTTAGAACCTGCTCCTCTATCTCAAAATAGGTTACAATATTGTTTTTAAATCTGATTTCTTGTATATGCATATAAGCTTTCAGATAATTAAGTTCTTCTTGTAAAGAGACAAACTCTGTTGGATCCGTTAAGGCGTATTTGATGATCCTAGAAAGTTCCTGTATCATCGTGTGCAGCGTAGACAATCCGCCTAGCTGCTTCAGCACCTCCAAATCCATGGTTTGAAGTGTATTAAATATAAAATGCGGATTAATTTGCAGCTGCAGTGCCTTGATCTCTGAAATTTCGCTTTGGTGCCGTTCTTCTAATAGATGTGCCTGCATCTGATTATTTTTAATAAAGAGAAATAATATATTATTCATAATCAGGTTATACTCATCCTTTACAATGGTTTGAGGTTTTTCTACAGCCTCTCCTCTCTCAGCAGCACCAAATAAATCAACCAAACTGGTGATATGCTTAAAGGCACTTTTTGTAATAATCCATGCCAATAGTGTAATCAATAAAAGGTTAACCACTAAAATAGCGACTGCAACTTGCAGGTAATTAAACATTTTCTCTTTAAAGGTATCAAAGGTTATCAAAGATACAAAATAGGTGTCAAAATAGTCTGCTGGTTTAATACAAAGCAAATAATATTTACCATTTACCTTCACCCATCTTTGATTATTTTTAAATTTCCCCTCCTTTTGATAGTCTTTAATAAGGTTTTCAAATAAAGCACTTTCTTGTTTTACATCCCGTGATGTTCCCTCATCACTGAAAAAAAGCACATCTCCTTTAGCATTCAGATAAAAAAAACTTTGACCTGAATGATATAACATGCTCTTAATCATCTCTCCAAAATCATCTGAATTGATATTTACAACAATGACCCCATCAACTAAAGTCATTTTTTGATAGATTGTAATAACTTTTTTAGCCTCATCATATGTATATCTTTTAAGCCATCTGGTTTCAACAAATTGTTTTTCTCCTTCTGGCATTTCACTGTACTTTTCAAACCATTTCTTATCATAAAAGGTCTGTAAGGAGACTAACTGCTCTGATGAAGAAGTTAAGTAATTATCCCTGCCATCCAGATATAAATAAATGGAATTGATATAAGGATAGGAGGTTTCAAAACTTCTCAGGAAGCTTCTTGCTGCATTCATAAAAATAACATCCTGATACTCCATTTTACTGTGACTAAGCAGCTTTTGAATGGATAGTTTATACTGAGCCGTTCTCATCATAACATCTTGCTGATGTATGGTACTGTAAGCTACATAAACAATGTTATCATTGATGCTTTCAAGGGTATTAATGCCTTGTTTTTCAAGTTCCTTTTGCTGTGTATCTAGAATAAGATATCCCATAATCAGAAAAAGGACCAATAATGGTATAATCATAATGATTGCATAGGTCCGAAATCGTTTAATGAAAAATTTATGAAGCATAGTCTTATTTTTTCTCCTTCCCTCCGCCGTTCCTATAGTCCATAGGACTCATATTAAAGTACATCTTAAAGGCTCTTGAGAAGTTTTTCGGATTGTCGTACCCAACATAAAAAGCAATTTCATAATTTTTATAACTAGGGTCCATGAGGAGCTCACAGGCTTTTTCCATTCTTATTTTATTTAATTTTTCTAAAAATCCTGAGCCTGACTTTTCTTTGTAAATTTTAGATAGATAATTAGGACTTAAGCCAACCACCTCTGCCGCTCCTTCTAAAGATGCTTTTTGATAATTATTAAAAAGGTAGTGATCCACTCTGCTAATAATCTCTTTGTAGTAGGTTTTTGGCTCCTCATTAACTATCTCATTCACTTCATCTAACTGCATCCTTATTTTTTCAAAACAAAGTACTAACTCATCATACCGAATAGGTTTTAATAAATAATCGCTAATTCCATACTGGATAGCTGCCCGCATATATTCATAATCTTTATAACTACTGAATAAGACAATTTTTATTTTAGGAAACCTTATGAGCTCCTTTATAAAATCAATGCCATTCATTAAGGGCATTGAAATATCTGTCATCACCACTTCAACTGGATGATTTTCCACATAGGCAAGGGCATTCAGGGCACTCGTAAATCGCGCTGACACTTCAAATCCAATATTATGCCATGGAAATAATTCTGAAATACCGTCTAAAATTTTTTCTTCATCATCCACAATAATTAATCGATACATTATATCCCCCTTTAAAATAGCCACAAATATCGTTTATATATGCTCGCTTATTTTAGATATTATTATCCATCACAGCCTATCTATTTTATGGAAATTGTACCATATATTTAGGTTATCGGGGTATTCTTTTTATATCATGAGTAAAAATGAATACATTTCATAATTTAAATGCACATTCAAATAAGCCCCCTGCTGCATCACCTTATATAAAAGATTTGCAACATGGGGTTTTTATTTCTTATATTTATGGATACTAAGAACCTTCTTATTAATATAATGAACACGTTTAGGTAAAAGCTGAATGCTATTTTCCTTTCCTAAACCTATCATAAGTTTATTTATATCCTCATAATTTCTAGTCATCTTTAC
>JAQSYC010000141.1 GCA_029256345.1 Clostridia bacterium
TTGATATACGGGTTTATGATTCTAGAACTATATCTATAGCACAAGGGGTACTTGTTATCAAAGCTTCAGAACTTATTCAAAAAGGTTATGCATTAGAGGGGATTATAGAAGAATTAGATAAAATGAGGGCTAAGCAGCAGACTATGTTTATAGTAGATACACTTAAGTATTTACTCATTGGAGGACGTATAGGACACGTATCTGCTGCTATAGGAACTCTTTTAAATATAAAACCTATTATTACGATAGGGGATGACGGCAAATACCATACTTTTGCTAAAGTAAGAGGAAGAGCCAGAGCCGCAGCGGTTTTTATCAAAGAAGCTGAAAAAATGACAGTACAAAATCCAGCATACAAAGTATATTTTACCCATGGAGATGGGCAAGAAATGAAGAACACAATCAAAGAGGAGATAGTAAACCGTCTTGGCAGTCAAAGTGTAGAGGACTGGGGATGGATTAGTCCAGTAGCATGTGTTCATTGCGGACCGGGGTTTGTAGGTATGCTTATTCAAGAAGAATAGCTTTACTTAGGGGGGCGAAAAATGGATAGTGAGTTGGTGAAACAAAAAGAACTGGCAATAGAGTATTTAGAGGTAGAGCTTCAGCAGCAGAGAGGGATGCTGTGGCTGCTTGGAGAAATTATGAAGGAAGCTGTTAATATCACTTCATTTAAGCAGCTGATGTCTATTTTGACAGATATGCTTATGGGTGTAATGGGGGTTACGACTTGTTATCTCATCATAGCCCATGAAGAAGATCACAAAGTTTATTTTAGAAGTGTGGAGCTCAAAAATGATTTTAGAGAGATAAAAGTAAACCATATGCCACATTTTCTTAAGGATTTAAAAGGCTCTTACACATTTACAGCAGAGGAAATAACGAGTCCTTTGATTGAAACGATGGAAGTACCCTTATCAAGACTTGCGGTACCTCTCAAAAATTTTAATGATAATACCTCCTTTGGAGCACTTGTACTAGAGCATGAAGAACCTAACTTTTTTACAGACAATACGATTGTTTTTTTTGAAACGTTGACGATATTTATTTCTATCAATGCTCAGAACTCAAGGCTGCTTCAAAGTGTTTCAAAAGAATCCCACACAGACCCCTTGACGGGAGCTTATAACAGGAGGCATCTTCAAAAGGCCTTGGATAAGGTATACAAAGCCAAACGTGTCATGACTGTAGCTGTTATAGATACAGATAATTTTAAGGCCGTTAATGATTTATTAGGGCATCTAAAAGGGGACACAGTGCTTAAGGCCATTTCGCAGCTGGCCAGAGGTTGTGTAAGGGAATATGGGGGAGAGGTAGTGCGGTATGGAGGAGATGAGTTTGTACTACTTATCCCTGTCCCACTAGAAGAAGCCATACATATATTAGAAGAATTCAGACGTTCCATTTATTATATACAATTAACTTATGACATAGATGTGCCTATTACAGTCACCCTAGGAGCCTGCTCTTATCCGGATATGGTGCCGGATCCACATCAAGCGGTTAGAGCAGCAGATCATGCACTAATAAGGGGAAAGATGACCGGAAAAAACAGGGTTGTATTGGCGATAGAAGAAGATATAGAAAAGGGCAGGATTGCAAAATAGTATACATAGAGATTGAGATTATACATATCCTAATGGCATAAGAAAACCTACAAGAAATCCGATATATAAAAAGTAGTTTTGAAAATTTATTTGTGTCATATAGTGACAAATCTCTACAGTTGTGATATTTTAAACAATGTACATGTAAAAATCTGTCACTATTTTTTCAGAAAAAGTATAAGCATAATTGAAAATAATCTTGAAGAAATCAAGGAGTAACAAGTGATGAATAAAATCAAAGTGATGAGCATATTTGGTACAAGGCCAGAGGCAGTAAAGATGGCGCCTCTTGTTAAAGCCTTGGAGCAAAATGAAGAGATAGAAAGCGTTGTGTGTGTTACAGCACAGCATAGAGAAATGCTGGACCAGGTGCTTGAGATATTTAAATTAGATACGCAGTATGATCTGGATATTATGACCCAAAGACAGACGCTAACGGGGATTACCGTGAGGGTTTTAAAAGGCCTTGAAGAAGTTTTAGAGAAGGCTAAACCAGATATGGTACTTGTTCATGGCGATACGACTACCTCTTTTGTAGCAGCTTTAGCAGCTTTTTATAAACAGATAAAGGTAGGACATGTAGAAGCGGGTCTTAGGACATACAACCGGTACGAACCTTTTCCAGAAGAGATGAACAGAAAGCTCACTGGTTCTTTGGCCAATCTACATTTTTCACCTACACCGCTGGCTAAATCAAATTTGCTGAAGGAATATGTTGAAGAAGAAAGTATTTTTGTAACAGGTAACACTGTTATTGATGCGCTTAAGACAACAGTAGAAGACGCATATAAGTTCACTGTAGAAGAGCTTAACACCATAGATTACACTAACAAAAAAGTGATTATAATGACAGCACACCGAAGAGAAAACTTAGGAGAGCCCCTTAGAAATATTTGTGAGGCAGTGCGGGGTATTGTACTTCAAAATGAAGAGGTAGAAGTTGTTTATGCGGTTCATAAAAACCCTGCTGTCAGAGAAGTGGCAGAAGAGATATTAGGTGCAGTACCAAGGGTTCATTTGGTAGAACCTCTTGATATAAAAGATATGCACAACCTGATGAGAAGGTCTTATCTGGTACTTACAGACTCGGGCGGACTACAGGAGGAGGTGCCTTCTTTGGGCAAACCGGTATTGGTTCTTAGAAATGTGACAGAAAGACCAGAGGGCATTGAAGCGGGTACATTAAAGCTTGCAGGAGTAGAAAAACAACAGATTTTTGAGCTGACACAAGAGTTACTCCAAAATGAAGCACTCTACAGACAGATGGCACAGGCAAAAAATCCATTTGGTGACGGAGAGGCTTCAGAAAGAATTGTTCAGGCTATTCTTTATCATTTTGGCCGCATTAAAGAAAGACCAGAAGACTATTGCTACAGATAAAAGTAAAACCAGATGTCTCTTATAAGAGGTGGATAGATGAAAAGAAATAATTGGGCGAGGTCTCTTATGTTGATATCGCAATTAGGTATCTCTATGATAACACCTATTTTATTGTGTACAGCTATAGGTATATTTTTAGATAATAAGGCCAATAAGGCACCTTTGTTTACAATACTATTTATCATACTAGGTGTGGGTGGTGCTTTTAGGAATTTATTTTATATAACAGGCAAAGAGATTAAAAAAGGAGAAAAAGATGAATAAAAGCTATCTGAGTAAAAACTTTATGCCTATTAGTATGATAGGATTCTCTTTAATCGTTTATACTATAGGCATCATGGTCGTGGATGATCAAGTGAGTTGGGTCAAAGGTATCTTGTTTGGACTTTTATTCTCTCTCCTTAAGTTTAAATTGATGGAAATGGCATTTAATAAAGCCGTTACAATGCCTGAGTCAAAGGCCAAAAACTATGCTACCATGCATTATATCATAAGATATTTTTTAACGGGCATCATATTAGTGGTTGCAGCAGTGGAACCCAGTATTAACATATTAGGAACCTTTTTTGGCATTATTTCAATGAAAGCGGGGGCTTATCTGCAACTGTTTTTAAAAAATAAATGAGGCAACTAGAGCGATAAGCTCATTGCATATATAATTTCGATAGAAAGGGGAGTGAGTAGGTGGAGAATTTAGATTTTGGTGTTCAGACAGTCATCAAATTATTTGAAGTAAACGGTACAGTACTTGGTATAACAACCACGCATATTAATACCTGGATAATTATGGCATTTCTTATAGTCATAGCACTTATTGTAAGGATTAAAATCAAAAATTTTAAAGAAGTTCCAGAAAGCAGATTTCAAAACATTGTTGAAGTAATAGTGGATATTTTTGGGAACTTTACAGCAAGTACCATGGGTGAAAAAAACAGAAGTTTTTCTTACTTTTATGGACCAGTATTTTTGTTTATCCTTTTCTCCAATCTTTCAGGATTAGTGGGCCTTAGGCCACCTACAGCAGATATTGCGACAACACTTGCATTAGCTCTAACAACATTTTTTATGATTCACGGTTATGGGGTAAAAGCAAAAGGACTCGGTTATTTCAAAGGTTTTTTAGAACCAATGCCACTTTTATTGCCGCTTAACATCATAGGAGAGCTGGCAACACCAATCTCTCTGAGTTTCCGTTTGTTCGGAAACATATTAGGTGGAACGATTATCATGGGACTTTATTATTCCATGATGCCACTTATACTTAGGATAGGAGTACCGGCTGTATTTCATCTCTATTTTGATGTATTTGCAGGAGCACTTCAGACCCTTATTTTTGTAATGCTTAGTATGACGTTTGTATCTAGCGCGATGGATTAATTAGGAAATGAGGTGATAAAAGTGTCAAGTATATTTGATTTGCTTTTTGGATGGATGGGTAAGGTAGACCCTGTAGCATTAGTTTTAGCTTTTTCAGCCATAGGAGCCGGACTTGCAATGATAGCAGGTATAGGCCCTGGAGTGGGACAAGGTTATGCAGCAGGAAAAGCCGCTGAAGCAGTGGGCAAAAACCCAGAAGGAGGTAAGTCAGCAACTCTTGTTATGCTTTTAGGGGCAGCAGTGGCTGAGACCTCAGGTATTTTTTCTTTAGTTGTTGCCATTGTTATGTTATTTGCTAATCCACTTGTTACTAAACAAGGAGTAGGCTTGGTGATAGCCTTTTCAGCAATAGGAGCAGGGCTTTCCATGATAGCAGGCATTGGACCTGGTATAGGACAAGGTTATGCAGCAGGAAAAGCCGCTCAAGCGGTTGGCGAAAGACCTAAACTTCAGAGTGTTATTGTAAGAACGATGCTGTTGGGGCAGGCTGTTGCACAGACAACAGGAATTTATGCTCTTATCGTTGCATTATTACTTTTATTTGTTAATATTTTTCAATAATTAGACAATGAAATTTTATGATCTTAAGGAGGAAGTAAGTTATGGAAAATCAAATCGATGGAAAAGCGTTAATTTTAGCATGCTCAGCAATAGGAGCAGGTCTTGCGATAAGGTTATGCAGCAGGTAAAGGAGCAGAGGCGGTAGGTCGTCAGCCAGAAGCACAGTCAGATATTGTACGTACAATGCTTTTAGGAGCAGCGGTAGCAGAAACAACAGGAATCTATGGGCTTATCGTAGCTATTATTCTTTTGTTTGCTAACCCACTTATTACAAAATATATGCAATTATTAGGCTAATAAGAAAAGACGGCATTACTCGCATAGAAAGGAGGGCGCTTCCCTTTGAATACATCATTTATTACATTATTAGCTGCAGATGAGCCTGGTAAAATTATTGGATTCGGGATAGATTTACCTTGGGATCTCTTGTTGCAGTGGTTATCGCTGGTTGTTATTATAGTCATTCTTTATAAGTTATTGTTTAAACCAGTTACAGAGTTTTTGGATAAAAGAAAAGAAGGCATAGCTAAAACGATAGATGAAGCAAAAGGTCAAAAAGCATCTGCTCTTGGGCTAAAAGCTAATTATGAAGCAAAGCTTACTCATATTGAAGAAGAAGCCAGCCAAATTTTAAAAGATACCAGAGCTAAAGCAATGGTGAGAGAAGAAGAGATTATCAATGCTGCGAAAGAAGAAGCAGAAGCTATCAAAATCAAGGCAATTGCTGATATGAAACTTGAAAGAGAACGTATTAAAGATGAACTCAAAAAAGAAATGATAGAAGTATCTACTCTGATGGCCGGTAAATTTATAAAGTCTGCCATAGATGAAACGAAACATAATGAGTTCATAGATGAAATTATAAAAGAGATGGGGGATGTACAGTGGCTAAATTAGTTATTAAAAGATATGCTACTGCCCTATTTGATATAGCTACTGAAGAAAGTAAGATGCAGCAATATGAACTAGAGGTGCAAACGATAGTAAAAGCTCTAGGAGACGAGCCGGATTTTACAGGCATTTTGCAAAACCAGAAGATCACATTAGATGAAAAACTTAAGGTGATAGAAAAGGTATTTGCAAGTCAGGTATCCGCTTCAATAGTTGGGCTTATGGCCCTTGTGGTTAAAAAAGGCAGACAGCAATTTTTAATCCAAAT
>JAQSYC010000142.1 GCA_029256345.1 Clostridia bacterium
CATTAACTTATTACCATAATTATACAACATATTTTGAATGTTAATGAAAAAATAGTACGAATAGCGGTCTAATCGGTATGAATGGTATAAAAAATACAGCAGGCGTAAAAACCTGCTGTATCATCCTCTTGATCACTTTATTAATCAAATAATTTAGAAACTGATAAATCTTCGTGAATACGTCTGATTGCATCTGCAAAAATAGGTGCTACAGATATTTCTTTAATTTTTGCTATCTTTTTGGATTCTGGTATAACAATTGTATTAAGGACCACCAACTCTTCAATAGCAGAGGCTTCTATTCTCTCTATTGCAGGACCTGACAGCACCCCATGGGTACAACAAGCATAAACTGCTGTTGCACCTCTTTCCTTAAGGGCGTTGGCAGCATTACATATCGTTCCGGCCGTATCAATCATATCATCAATTAAGATAACTTTTCTGCCATTAACATCTCCGATAATATTCATAATTTCTGACACATTAGCTTTAGGTCTTCTTTTATCAATAATTGCCAAAGGAATATCTAACTTTGTTGCAAAAGATCTTACTCTCCCTACACTTCCGAGGTCTGGAGATACTGCAACAACATCGTCTGTGTCATCTCCTAGCTTCTCTGCATAATACTTTGTTAAAAGAGGCATGCCTACCAAATGATCTACTGGAATATTGAAAAATCCTTGTATCTGTGCGCAGTGTAAATCCATTGTCAGGACTCTGTCCGCACCTGCAGTCTGCAAAATATCTGCCACTAGCTTTGAACTAATTGGGTCTCTAGCTCTGGTTTTTCTATCTTGCCTTGCGTAACCATAATAGGGTATAACTGCTGTAATACGCCCTGCTGAAGCCCGTTTCATAGCATCTATCATGATCAGTAACTCCATGAGATGTTCATTAGCCGGTGTGGATGTAGGCTGGATAATATAAACATCTGTACCACGTACCTTTTCATCAATTTTAACACCTATTTCTGCATCGCTAAATCTCGTAATCTCAGATTTTCCTAGATGGATATCCAACTTTTTAGCTATTTCCGCTGCAAGCTGAGGGTGTGCATCACCGGTAAACACCTTAATATCCGTGTAATTTCTAATCATTTGGGTTAGTCCTCCTTAATTGATATACGTGCATCTTTTCCGCTCAACATTATATCACATTGTATACAAAATGCAATGTTTAGTCGAATTTTTGTTTATAATAACCTATTTTATCACCTATTTACTTCTTTTTTTAGTTACCCATTCTTCTTTATTTTCTTGTTTGGCTCTTGCAATACCCAAACTATTTTTTGGAACAGTTTTGGTAATGGTTGAACCGGCTGCTGTATAAGCACCCTCTTCCACTGTCACTGGTGACACCAGATTAGTGTTGCATCCAATGAACGCATCATTGCCAATAGTGGTCCTGTGTTTAGTTTGCCCATCATAGTTAACAACTACTGTTCCACATCCAAAGTTAACATTTTTACCTACATCAGCATCTCCAATATAGGTAAGGTGTGATATTTTAGTACCGTCTCCAATATGGGAGTTTTTAATCTCTACAAAGTCTCCTACTTTGATATTTTTCCCGATATGAGAATTTGGTCTTAAATAAGCAAATGGTCCCACATGGGTGCCGTCCCCAATAGAACTATCTAGGATAACACTTATTTCTATATCTACAAGATTGCCGATTGTAGTGTTCTTTATTTTGGAATGATACCCAATAGTACAGTTTTCTCCAATGATTGTTGTTCCCTCTAGCATACATCCAGGTTCTATAATGGTATCTTTTCCTATTTTAACCTCTGGTCCAATATAAGTATTTTGAGGATCAATAAGTGTCACGCCTGCTGCCATATGCTGTGAATTAATCCTTTTTCTCATAAGGTCTGTCACCTCAGCTAACTGCTCTCTTGAATTAACGCCTAAAATATCGTCTGCATCCGCGGTTGCTATTGCATCTACCTTATGTCCCTCAGCTAGTAATATTTCTAACGTATCTGTCAGATAATATTCTTTTTGCACATTATCATTTTTCAGCTTAGAAAGTGCATACTTAAGAAGACGTGCTTCAAAAACATACATGCCTCCATTGATTTCTTTGATCTGCTTTTCATCCTCTGACGCATCTTTTTGTTCCACTATTTTGGCAAACGTTTGGTCTGCTGATCTTACTATTCTGCCATAACCTGTTGGCTGATCAATAAATGCTGATAATACTGTTGCTGCATTTTTATTTTCTCTGTGGAAAGACAACATTTTTTCTAAGGTTCTGCCTGTAATAAGCGGTGTATCCCCATATAAAATCAGTACTTCTCCCTCGTCTTCTATAAAATCTACTGCCTGCATAACCGCATGTCCTGTTCCTAATTGATCCTTTTGAAGTGCATATTGCATTGTATTCCCCAAAGCTTTTTGAACTTCTTCAGCCTTGTGTCCTACTATAACGCAGATTTCCTCTGCTCCTACATACCGTGCTGCCAAAATAGGATATTCTACTAAAGTTTTATCATAAACTTTATGAAGTACCTTAGACTTATTGGACTGCATACGTGTTCCTTGTCCTGCAGCAAGTATTATTGCTTTTGTTTTCATAATATAATCTTCCTTCCCTGAACTATTACTTCATTATTGTCTCATTTTATTGTTATTTATGCAACACCTAATGCAGCCATCTGATTTTAATAATCTCCAATAAAAAAAGTGTCTCTTATATTAAAAGAAACACCTGTTTATATGTATATCGAACTATTCTTCTATATCTAATTCATCATCTGATACAACTGCTACTTCATCTGAAAGTAATACCATCTCATATTTTTCAAGAACTTGATTTTGAATACGATCCCTTGTTTCAGAATTAATAGGATGAGCTATATCTCTAAATTCCCCATCTAACGTCTTACGGCTTGGCATAGCTATAAAACGGCCTTTGTCTCCTTCTATTACTTTGATATCATGAACTACAAATTCATTGTCAAATGTAACAGAAACTACTGCCTTCATTTTCCCGTCTTTATTAATTTTTCTCACCCTAATATCTGTGATTTCCATTAGCAAACCCCTCCTGTTATGAACTAGTAGCGCCTTGATGGCTATCCTATTAATAGTTCTTTCTATTATTTGAATTATAAATTATTTTTAACAAATAGTCAATAATTTTTTATTTTATTTCATTTTTTGGTAATATTTATAAAATTATACACATATAGTATGTAGTTTATACAATTCTATACGATGTTTCTTTTTTCTAACAGAATGATTTTATCCTTGGTTCCTATTACCTTTTGACCATCTGATACAAAAACCTGTTTATCCAATATGGCATTTTCTATGATACAACCTTTACCGATTGTAGCACCTTCCATAATAATCGAATCCTTAACTGTAGTTCCTTCTCCTACAAATACTTTTCTAAAAAGTACTGAGTTTTCGATATTGCCATTGATAATATCGCCACCGCTGATAATACTATTGATAGATCTTGCCTGAGCGTTAAATTTTGCTGGTGGTTCATCTTTGGCTTTTGTAGAAATAGGCGGATACATATTAAAAAATAGTTTTCTCACTTCTGGCGTTAAAAAGTCCATATTGATTTTATAAAATTCGTTGATATCACGAATTCTTTTCCAATAATCCTCAAATAAGTAACCATACATTTTTAATTTCTTTCTGTAACGGACAATAATATCGTTAACAATGCTATATCTGCCTTCTGCTTCTAACTCTTCTAAAAGCTTAATCAGCAGCTCTCGGCTAATCACATAAATACCAAGGGAAACCGTTGTATAAAGGGGATTGAGAGGTTTTTCCTCAAAATCTGTCATCCTGCCTTCTTCATCGAGGCCTATAACCCCATAATCCTCTACCTCGTAAGTCTGTAGATCTTTACATACAATCGTAATATCTGCACCTTTTTCCTCATGGTATCGGATAATTTTTTCAAAATCCATCCTGTAAATTTGCTCTCCCGAAGTAATGACTACATAAGGTTCATTACTTTTCTTTAAGAATTCAATGTTTTGAAAAATAGAATCTGCTGTTCCTCTAAATCCAAAGCCGTCTTGATTAATCATATGAGGGGTAAATAAAAATAATCCAGTTTTCTTTCTTCCGAAATCCCACCATTTTGATGAACCAATATGGTCTGCAAGTGAACGTGCACTATATTGTGAAATAACTGCTACTTTTTTTATTCCAGAATTACTTAAATTACTGAGCGCAAAATCAATTGCTCTATAAGATCCTCCAACTGGCATCGCTGCTAAATTCCTTTGTTTTGTAAGTACGCCTAAATTACTTCTCTTACCACCTGCTAATATAATTCCAATAGCTCTCATAGTTCCTCCCCCTTACACGATAAGTGACTGTCCGCTTTCCAAGCTTCCTTTATTGTAATGCTCTATTAAGGTCTGTCCACCTATTTCACAGTTTTTACCTATTTTAATATCACTCGGTATAATTGTATTATCTCCTATAACAGTAATCCCACTGTAATAAATATGTGGTTTAGTAACATGAGGTATATTTTCCCCTGTGCCTATTGAGGTACGCTCTCCAATTTCACACTTCTCTGAAATGATACACGTATCTAAGTGTGCCCCTGCTTTGATAATCGTCTCTGCCATGATAATCGAATTGCTTACCACCGCCCCCTCTTCAACAATGACTCTGGGGCCTAATATGGAGTTATAGACCTCACCATACACTTCACAGCCTTCTGAAATAAGAGATTGTTGGAGTACTGCCTTTTGCCCTGCATATTGGGGAAGCTGATGTTCTATATTGGTATATATCTTCCAGAACTCATCATATAAATTAAATATAGGAACGGTGTGTGTCAGTTCCATATTGGCTTTCCAGTAGGCTTCAATGGTCCCAATGTCTTTCCAATATTCATTAAATCTATAAGCATGAACTCTTTTTTGTGTATTGATCATATCTGGAATAATGTGTTTTCCAAAATCACTTTCTCCATGTACCCCATTATCTTTAATAAGTGCTTCTCTT
>JAQSYC010000143.1 GCA_029256345.1 Clostridia bacterium
TATTACTTTGGGTATACAAAAAAACAAGTTATTGATAAAAGCGGAGACGATACAGACGCAGCCACAGCTGGTGATTAATAGATCAAGGGATAGTTTTTTGGCAAAGCATCTGGAACTGATGGGCATAAAGGTCTATAATGCCTATCGGGTCAGCAGCATATGTAATGATAAAGCCAGTACCCATCAAATGGCCCATACGTTAGGTATCGTTTCTCTGGATACTCTGTTTTTAGACAAAACCTGTTTTGACATCAATCACTTAGATATTACTTATCCAGTGATACTTAAAAGTGTATCGGGGCATGGGGGAGAAGAAGTATTTAAGTGCATGAATAAGGAGGATATTATCGCTTATCTGCACCAGATAACAGATAATCACTTTTTAATTCAGCAGATGAATGACAGGCCGGGTATAGATATAAGGATTTTTGCCATAGGCAAGACCATCATAGGTGCCATTAAAAGAGAATCAAAAACTGATTTTAGATCCAACTATTCTTTAGGGGGACAAGCAAGCCTTTATCATTTGACAGAGCAAAATGAAAAACTTGTAAAGCGTATTTTAGCGTATCTAAAAAGTGATTTTGTAGGTATTGATTTTATGCTGAATCAAAAAGGGGAGTTTGTTTTTAATGAGATAGAAGATGTGGTTGGAAGCAGGACACTTTATGAATACGCTCGTATAGATACAGCTAAAGCTTATATAGAGTATATTGCAGGCGATAAAAATAGGCTTTAGCAGTTTAATATTTCCTGGAAAATATTAAACTGCTAAAGCCGTTTTTATTCATTGATATGTTCAAGACCTTTATCAAGGATATCTGTCACATGAGAATCAGCTAAAGAATAATAAACAACCTTTCCATCTTTACGGGCTTTAACGAGATTATAAAGTTTTAAAAGTCTCAGTTGATGGGATATTGCAGATTGTGTCATATTTAGGCAAGCCGCGAGGTCGCAAACACACATTTCGGAAATATAAAGCACATTTAAAAGTTTGATACGTGTAGGATCTGCAAACATTTTAAAGAGTTCTGACAGCTTAGCAGAAACTTCGTTGCTAAGCATTTGATGACTGGCAGCATCCACCACGTCTTGATGAATCACCGTACATGAGCAGATTTCTAATTTACTAGGCATTATAACCACCTCCATGACCTTGTAATCAATAGATTACTTTTTTTTATAAAAAGTGTCAAGATTATAGCAGAAATTAATATAAAATAGATATTTAAGGTTGATAATCTATTCATATAGTTGTACTATAAAAATAGAATATTTTCGAAGAAATATGAAAAAATGATCAGTAAATATAGAAAAAGCTATTATATTAAATGAAAATTTATAATAAACCCAATAGTCAGATAAAAGGAGGGGGATAAATGTTAGATTTCAGGAAGGAATTGGAGAGGTTTGAACCGTTATTAGATGTGGAGCGTATAGAAGAGCGTATAGATAAAGATGATATGAAAGACTTAATGGATATATTAAAAGAGTTTAACTTAAATAAAGAAAGCAGTACCAATCAGTCATAATATAAAGAAATTCACATGTAAGGAGTAAAGCTATGGAGTATATCTGTCCATATTGTGGTAAAGAAATAAAAGGTGAGAGTATCTGTGAGGGGTGTCACAAAGACTTGACCTGGGCACAAAAGATTTATGAAAAAAGCAATGGCTGCTATATAAGAGGTTATCATGAAGCAAAAGCTAGAAATCTTACAACGGCCAGTGTCTATCTCAAAAAAGCGATTCAGTTTAATAAATATCATATACAGGCTAGAAATTTATTAGGACTTGTATATTTTGAAAAAGGCAAGATTGGTTCTGCCTTAAAACAATGGATTATAAGTGCTTCCTTAAAGAAAGAAGATAATTTTGCAAGCGAGTATCTGGATAAGATACAAAAATCTCCTAAAATATTGGCAACTTATAAGGAGTCTATTACACTTTACAATAAAGCTTTAATGTATGCCAAACAGCAAAACAATGACATGGCAATCATTAGACTCAAAAAAGCTGTTACTCTAAATGCAAAGCTTATCGAAGCGAGAAATCTACTGGCTTTATGTTATGTACAGGAAAAGCAGTTTTATAAGGCCAATGAGCAAATCAAAAATGTATTAGCCATAGATCATGCCAATAGCAAAGCAATGACTTATTCTAGAATGCTGAGCAAAGAAGATACGGATACAGCACAGCCTTATGAACTTGAATATATTCCAAGACAGGTTAAAAACAGTTATGTAAAGCCTTCTCGTATTATTGACCGCAGTCACATCTTTGGCACCTATGTGGTGTATTTCATCGTAGGGGCACTTTTTATGTTTATTGTACAAGCTTCTCTTATCTTGCCCAATCGCACCAAAGACTACAAAAATGAGATTATACAGTTAAAAGAATCAGAACTCAAGCTAGGGCAGCTATTGGAAAATGAAAGACAACAAAGTCAGGAGAGTCTTTTAGCATTACAAGAGCAAAACGAAAAGCTTACACAAGAGAAACAAGCTGTAGAACTAACCAGCTCAAAGATGGCACAGCAGCAAAAAGTAAGTGAAGCAGCAGGTTTAAGAACAAATAAAGAGTGGGTAGCGGCAGCGGAAGTTTTGTACAATGTAGCCCCTTCACTTTTAGACGAGCAGACAGTAACTACATATCAGACATTAAAAGAAGGGGTTTATGAAAAAGCTGCAGCTATTTTGTGTGATGAAGGTTATAGGCACCTCAATCAAGGTGTATTTATAGAAGCCAAATCAAAACTAGAAAAAGCTATTTTATATGAGCCAACAGGAACAATTCTTAGAAAAAGCTTGTATTATTTGGGGCGTGCTGAAAAAGGACAGGGTAACGGGGAAAAGGCGAAATACTACTTTGATGCGGTGATTAAAGAACATCCAGGTACAAATGAGGCATACTGGGCATCGGGAGAACTTAAAACTTTAGAGTAACGATACGAAATGATTCCTTCAAATATTTATATACAGTAAAACTGGAAAATTATTGACAAAAAATGGAAATTATAATATTCTAATGATATGCCAGATATTGTAAGGAGGAGGAATGAACATTGAGTATTGATTTTGCAATGGTAAATAGAACACTTGTGGTGAACTTAGAAGGGGAACTGGATCACCATACATGTGTTGAAATTAGACAAACTGTAGATAGAGAATATCAAAAAAAGAGAGCCAAAAATCTTCTTTTTGATTTTGCAAACATAAACTTTATGGACAGTTCGGGTATAGGGATGCTGATGGGAAGATATAGAAGTGTTATTATATGTGGCGGGGAAATAGCTCTTTATAATGTGACACCGGAAGCAGAAAAAATATTAGCTATGTCAGGCATTCATAAATTAATGAAGACTTATGCAAGTAAACAAGAAGCTTTAGAAGCTTTAGCGTAGTTTTAAATTAGGGGGACAGATTGATGCCAAAGAGAAATAGTATGCAAATACAATTTTCAAGTAACTCATTAAATGAATCATTTGCACGGGTGGCTGTAGCAGCTTTTATATCACAACTGGATCCAACAGTAGAAGAATTATATGATATTAAGATGGCTGTATCTGAGGCAGTTACAAATAGTATTATACATGGCTATGACAATAGTGAAGACTACGAAATCTGTATAAAATGTGCCTATGAAGATGGAGTAGTTAGTATAGAAGTGATTGATTATGGAAAAGGAATAGCAGATATAGAAGAAGCTATGACAGCACTCTATACAACCTCAGCAGATGAGGAGAGGGCAGGACTTGGTTTTACAGTAATGCAGTCAATGATGGATGAAATACAAGTCTTTTCTGAGGTGGGTAATGGGACAACTATAAAGATGAAGAAGTCTCTTGGGGTATAGTAGTTTATAACCTGGGGAAAGGTGGGATAAAATGGATCGTACCCTAGAGCTTATTAAGAGAGCGCAAGAAGGAGATAACGATGCAAGAGGCCTCTTAGTGCAAGAGAACATGGGCCTTGTTTGGAGTTTAGTAAGAAGGTTTGGGAATCGTGGTTATGATATGGAAGACTTATGTCAAATCGGGAGTATTGGGCTCCTGAAAAGTATAGAGAAATTTGACCTAAGCTTTAATGTAAAATTTTCCACTTATGCTGTACCAATGATTGTGGGGGAAATAAAAAGGTTTCTTAGAGATGACGGTATGATTAAAGTAAGCCGTTCTTTAAAGGAAACAGCGTATCGTGTAAAGATGTTAAAAGAAGAACTAATTAGAGAGCTCAACAGGGAACCAACCCTTGGAGAAATTGCAGCGGGGCTTGATATAGGGGTAGAAGAAATTGTTGAGGCACTGGAGTCCAATGCGGAGATAGAATCTTTAAATGCAGTGATTTATCAAGGAGATGGCAAACCTATTACCTTGTCTGATAAAATCGATCAGGCACCAACACAGCAAAACAATTTGATTGATAAAATAGTGATATCAGAGCTTATAAAATATCTGCTTCCTTTAGAAAAACAGATTATTATGTTAAGGTATTTTGAAGACCGTACACAGACGGAAATCGCTTCCTTGCTGGATATATCCCAGGTGCAGGTATCAAGAATAGAGAAAAGAATTCTTAAAAAGATGAGAAATATGCTGACAGATAAGGACTAGCTTTTGAGCTGGTCCTTATCTGTCTATTATTTTATATTATTTTATGTTATTTTATCCGAACAATCAGATTGTTAATAAACAGATATAAGAACAATGTTCGGATAAAATTGATTTTATTTATTCAAAACAGCATAAAATTCTTAAAAAATCCATAATATATAGTGAATAACACACTAAAAAAAATAAATACCGAACTATAATCATGATTAATTATTTATTGTTCGATAAAAATATTGACTACCACTTTAATGTATGATACGCTTGAGACAGTGATAAAAAGGTTGATACTTACGAAAGGGGAACCACGATGAGTGTTTTCAGAGTATATGTAGAGAAGAGAAAAGGTTTTGATGTAGAAGCTAAACG
>JAQSYC010000144.1 GCA_029256345.1 Clostridia bacterium
CTATCACTTCTGGTGAAGCTTATGGTTTTAGAAATGCACAGGTTTCTGTTCTTGCACCTACTGGTACCATTGCCTTTGCAATGGATTGTGCAACAACTTCCTCTGAGCCCTTTTTCAGTCATGTGGCCTATAAGAAGCTTGTAGGAGGCGGAAGCATGGAAATCGTCAACCCTCTCATCAGTGAAGTCCTTAGCCATTTAGGTTATCCTTCTGATGAAGTAGACGCCATCAAAGCTTATATTTTAAGAAAAGAAGAAAAAGATGGGTATTTTGCCTTGGTAGACGGCAAGATTGAAGGCGCCCCTTATCTTAAAGAAGAACATTATCCTATCTTTGATACAGCCAATAAATGCGGAACCGGTCAGCGTTATATCTCTCCCGAAGGTCATGTGAAGATGATGGCTGCCTTGACTCCTCATGTTTCAGGAGCGATTTCCAAGACAGTTAACCTTCCTCAAGATGCCACTTTAGAGGATATTGCGCATATTTATCATCTTTCCTGGCAGCTAGGCGTCAAAGCTATTGCTTTATACCGTGATGGATGCAAAACCAGTCAGCCACTTAATACAACCATGAATACCGCTGTGTCAGCTCATCTTGAAGATCTTACTTACGAGGCCCTTCTTGAATATGCTCAGCAAAAAGAAAGCGCTTTAAAAGCCCCTCTCAGAACCAAACCAACTGGCATCCGTAAAGCCCATGTGCACGAGGCAGAAATCGCAGGGTTAAAGCTTTATATCACTGTCTCATTTTATGAAGATGGCAAACTAGGAGAACTGTATGTTTCAGCAGGACGGCAAGGTTCTTTGGTCAAAGGACTTTTAGACAGCCTTTCTACTACCGTTTCTGAAATGCTGCAGTATGGTGTACCTGCCAGAGATATCGCCAGCATGTATAGAGGTCAAAAATTTGAACCCAGTGGTTTTGTTTACGGGCACCCTTATATTAAAATGGCAGACTCCATCTCAGATCTTATCAGTAAGATTATAGATATTGAGCTAGGAGACTTTACTTATTCTCAAGTCAAACCCACTCCTTCTACTGAAAAACCTGTAGCACCTAATTCCTCAGGCAGTATTAAATTATATGGTGAAACTTGCCCTTCCTGCAAAAGTGAAAGACTGGTCAAAAATGGTACTTGCAAGGTGTGTATTGATTGCGGTACAACCACTGGATGCAGTTAAAAAATGTAACTTTTTTCCTCCTCTTGCATATTATATAATTAGACAATTTACCTGACACCCATGGTACTATATTAAGAGAGAGGCGAGTATACAAAAATGAATACGCCCAGTAGTCATGTTATAGAAACCTTAAAAAAAGAGTTAACACTTGCTATCATTCATAATCATTACAATTTATTAGCTCCCGAGGTATTAAGCTTGAGTATACAATTAGATGATTTAACAACTCCCATATTTAAACATCAGCTTGAAACTGCTAAATATTCATTGATATAACGCATAAGGGCGCATCCTGTATAATAAGCTCTGAAACGGGTACAATCTCATAACCCTTATCTAAAATACCTTTAATAATGCCCTCCAGTGCAATAGCAGTATGTTTTGCCCCATTGTGCAACAAGATAATGGAGCCTGGTCTTAGGTTTTTATGGTTAACAACCTTGTTTATAAGCGGCTCAACGCCTTCTGATTTCCAGTCAATAGAATCCACATCCCATTGTACAATGTGATAATGGCACTCCCTAGCAGCTTCTATAACTGTATTGTTATATTCACCATAAGGGGGCCTAAAAAGATTAGTTTCTCTGCCTGTTGCCTGCTTAATCGCTTCATGTGCTCCCATGATGTCTTTTTTAGCCTCTTCTTTACTCATCCTGTTCATATGTGGGTGTTTATCTGAATGAT
This sequence comes from Clostridia bacterium, assembly GCA_029256345.1. Lineage (GTDB taxonomy): Bacteria > Bacillota > Clostridia > Lachnospirales > Cellulosilyticaceae > FMMP01. The sequence continues at coordinate 1,869 of JAQSYC010000144.1, forward strand.
TGGCAATGTCATGACCCGCTTCTGCCAGCTTTTTGACCTCTGCGGGATACTTCCTCACCCAATCACCCACTACAAAAAAAGTGGTCTTAACCTTATATTTTTCAAGAATCTCCAATAACTGGTCCGTATCTTCTGCTCCCCAAGCTGCATCAAAGGACAATGCCAGCCGCCTTTCACCATTTGTATTGACACAATAAATAGGCAGAAGCTTAGGCTCCGCCGCCTTACTATACGAAACTTTATTTAAAATAAAGGCGCTGAACACGCCTATCAAAAGCACACAAAACAAATATTGCCTTTTTTTATAAAAAATACGTTTCAATTGCGATCCTCCTGTTGTTCATTATTTACATCAAATAGTATCATTGCTTATTTTGTGTGTCTCTTATATTTTTATGCAATAAAAAAAACTCCATTTAATGGAGCTTTTGATCTAAGAAAATATTCTTTTATATCCCATAATAGGGTCACAGCCTCTTTCCCACATGGCATCAATACATACTGACTTACCAGGCACAGGTGCATGGATAATCTTATTGTCACCAACATAAATAGCCACATGTCTTACACTGCCGCCTACACCATAAAATACTAAATCTCCAGGCAAAAGCTCTGATTTAGATACATCCTTACCATCAGAAGCATACTGTGAACGGGAACTTCTTTCTAAGCTTACATTAAAGTTCGAATAAATTTGTTGTGTAAATCCAGAACAATCTACTCCTGTTTTTAAGCTCGTCCCACCACTTCTATAAGGCACCCCGATAAATTGTTTAGCATAGTCTACAACTTCTTCACCTTTTGCTGTTACTTCTACTTTTTTCTCAGGTTGTTTTTCTTCTGGTTTTTCTTCAACTTCTATGTATATCTTTTCTATATAAACGATTTCATCATTTTCAAGAGTTATACCGTAATAATTATCTATCTCTTCCGCTATGACTATTTGATCTCCCGCATTCAAATAACTTGCTGTTATTCCATCTGTTGAAGGCGTCTTATACGCTAAAATGTTTTCCTTAACTATGCCTTTACCAACCTCATCTGCCCATACATTTGCTGTAAAAATTGTAAATGTTGCAAGTATAACTGGTATCCATTTTAATAGTCCTTTTTTCACGGTTCTTTCCCCCCAGAAAGTTGTCTATTTTTAATATCCTATGTATTTGTTTAATATTTGTTACAAAATTATTATAAACTATAATGAAATATGTGTCAACCATTGGTTGTTCTATTCATAATTGGTTTAAATATTCCGGACTAATTTAAAACTCTTTTAATACCTATAAGGGGTTTTCCATAGTGAAGTGCGCTCATTTTGATACCGCTTCTGGCATCACTGGCATGGACAATTTGTCCATTTCCAGCGTAAATCGCTACATGGTCAATCGTTCTTCCATTTGAACCATAAAATACTAAATCTCCTGGCTGTATCTCTTTCTCACTGACGTTATAACCATTTGAAGCATATTGCGCTCTGGAACTTCTCTCAATCTGAACCCCAAATCTTTTCATGATTTGCTGGGTAAAGCCTGAGCAATCTACTCCCCCTGTCAAACTATTGCCACCATAGACATATCTGCCTCCTAAAAACTGTTTGGCGTAGGCAACAACTTCTTCACCTTGGGTAGTGCTTTGCTCAAGTACTTGAGCCGCCTTTACAGCTTCTGTTTTTTTGTAAGGCAGGTCATCTAAACCACTTTCTTCTATCTGAGCTTTGTAGATATAACCCTCTTTGTCATTTACTTTTACTTTATAAAAATCATCTTGCCGCTCTGATACCAGTACCAACTGACCTTCGTTTAAAAAGTCTATAATATCAGCTTCCGGATTTGCATTTTCTCTTAATTTAGTTTCTTCATTAACTGCATATGTAATTTCTCCAACCAACTCAATATTTTCCTGTTTTACTGTATGGACTATGTCTGATTCCAACTGTATGATGTACGCATCACTTTGTTTTTCTATAATATTGATAAGTTGTCCTTTTTCTAAAAGTATGTTCCCATCTAAGGTTTCTTCTATATCCTTTGATACCACCATGTCTTCAGACACATTGATGATTAAGTCATCTTTTATTGTTCCATATACAGCCGCATTAGCCGTCCCCATAATTGACAGTGATACAATCCCCATTATTAGTAATTTATTAAGTCTCATTGTATGCCTCCTAATGCTTTTTTATTAGTTGTTAAGTGTTTGTTATATTTGTTAACAACTTATTACAAAGTTATTATATATTTTTTCCAGAGGTTTGTCAATAATTGTTCTATTAATTTTCTACCATTTTTTTCCTCTTTGTTTTTTTGCGAACTATCCTCCCCTATTCAGTGCTTTAAAATCAGTTTTAGACAAAAAAACAGTTGTTTTACGTTATTCAACCAGTTAGTATGTAATTATATAAGTATCAGTCATTATTTTCTAAGGTGGAGTGATATAAATGAAGGAAAGAGAACCTATTATTGAAGAACTACATACAGATTCAGTTTGGTCTAAACTCGTTCGTATCTTAAATATCAGTGAAAACTACGATCCTTGGCGGATAGCCCTGAGAATATCACTCATCTATTTGCTTTTGGGCGTCATTTGGATTTTATTATCCGATAAGATCGTTGAGTGGTTTGTCAGGAATAAACAAATGATAGTTGTCATCAGTATGATAAAAGGCTGGTTTTATGTCGGCATCACCGCCTCGCTTATTTTCTTTCTTATTTATAGCGTTCTAAGGCGTATTAAGGTGATTGAAAAAGAATTGAGAGGTAAAAACGAGGAGCTTTCAGCTATTTATGAAGAACTGGTTGCCTCCGAGGAAGAACTGAGATGGCAGCTTGATGAAATACTAAACCACCAAGAAAAACTTAAAACCAGTGAAGAACGATTTCGTCTGGCACTTCAAGGCTCAAATGATTTGATTTGGGATATCGATTTTATTTCTCATCAACATTATTTTTCTGAACGTTGGGGTGATTTTTTAGGTTATGGCAGTGAAGAATTTCCTAAAAGCTTTGAAGATTTGGCAAATTTTTTGCATCCTGATGACATCCAACCTCTTGAAAAAGCAACTAATGACTATTTTGAAGGAAAATCATCCTTTTATAGCTGTGAACATAGACTCCTTACCAAAGATGGTATCTATAAGTGGTTTTACTCCCGTGGCAAAGCCCTCAGAGATGCTTCTGGTAAGATCATTCGGTTTGCCGGCTCTCTGTCTGATATTACTGAAACTAAAGAAAATGCCCTCAAACTTCAAAATAGTTATGAAGAGCTTGAAGCCACCTATGAAGAACTGTACGGTACACAAGAGGAACTGACCAGGCAAAATATGGCACTTCATGATTATCAAAAAAGTCTTCATCAAATGGCTTATTATGACCACTTAACTGGTTTGCCAAACAGACTGCACTTGTATGAAAATCTGACCCATCAATTAAAAAACTTTCCTGACCGCCAAAAAGCGCTATTATTTATCGACTTGGATAATTTCAAATTCATCAATGACACCTTGGGCCATGCTGTCGGTGATGAACTGATCTCTAATATCGGCAGCAGACTCAAAAACTTATTAATTACAGAGCATATTATCTCCAGACTTGGAGGAGACGAGTTTATTATTTGTTTGTATCAGTATACCGATTTAGATGACGTACAAGAAGCTTCAAAAAAGATCATTCAATGTTTGGATCAGCCTTTCAAAATTAGAAACAGTACGCTGCATGTAACCATGAGTATTGGTATCGCTCTGTATCCACAACATGGGACGACTTCCGATGAACTTTTAAAAAATGCTGATATTGCCATGTATAAGGCTAAAGCAAGAGGTAAAAACCGTTATGTCGTGTATGATAACGAGATGAATGCTTCTATAAAAGAACGCATGTTAATAGAAGAAAATTTACGTACCGCCTTGTCTCATGATGAATTTAGGGTATACTATCAGCCGCAGGTAGATACTAAGACCCAACAAATCTGTGGATTTGAAGCCCTTATAAGATGGCAAAACAAAGATTTGGGCGTTGTCCCACCTCTTAAATTTATCCCAATAGCTGAGGAAACCCATCTGATTATCCCCATTGGACACTGGGTCTTAAAACAGGCTTGTAGCTTTCTCAAAACCCTTTATGACCAAGGTTTTAGTGCGCTTACTATGTCTGTCAACATCTCTATGCTGCAGCTTGTACAAGAGGATTTTATTGAGTCTGTCATGAGTATTTTGCAGTTAACCGGCCTGCCCCCTCATTATCTTGAATTAGAGATCACCGAATCCATCTTAATGGAATCCTATGAAGCAATCTCCCTAAAACTTCATCAGCTGAGGCTGGCGGGTATACAAATAGCGCTTGATGATTTTGGACAAGGTTATTCTTCACTGAGCTACCTTAAGCGCTACCTTAAGCGCCTTCCTATTAATACGTTAAAAATAGACAAGCTGTTTATTGATAACATTGGCCTGAGTGCAGCAGAAAATGAACTGGCTGATGTGATTGTTATGATAGGACGCCGAATGGGGTTAACTGTACTGGCGGAGGGTGTTGAGACCAAAGAGCAGCTGGATTATCTGAAACACCATCAGTGTGATAAAATCCAGGGGTATTACTTTAGCGAGGCACTTCCAGAGGAAGAAGCGGTGGCGCTGCTTCAAAAGCGTTGATTACAGTGATTAAAATAATCAGCCGTATGTATCTTGCATAGGTTCGCTCGGTAAAAGTGGGGTGTCTTTTAAGGCTCCCGTGCCCTCTGCCTTGACCCGAGCCGCCAGTCATGTGATTATTGAGTTATTCCTGTACCCATCCTAAAAGTTCACTCTTTAACTGTTCCAAAACTTGCAAACCTTTTGTTTTAGTTTCTGCATCTCCAATCAAAGTACAGTTCAACGTGCAGACATTCCTAAATGTGCTTATAGATAACTGGAAATCTGGTGACAGCCGATACGTTCCGGTCAGATAACACCGTATGATATTACTATCTTGAAAATGAAGTCTGTTGCTGTCAATCACACCGACATTTGTATAGGTAACGGGAAGCAATCGATAACCTCTTTTAACGACTTGTCTCAATATTGAGCGAGGAACTTTGTAATAGACAAAATCAAGAACCCGAATACCTGCAAAACAACGATAACGTGATTTTTGTAATTCCATTTCAATATGAATTTGCGCTAAAATAGAATTGAAAGTATGCTGAGGCGTAATTTCCACGACTATCATCCTGTAGATTCCGGTCATGTTTGCGATAGTACGGCTGTCAGAAGGTGGCCGAAACTTACGAAGATTAGCCGGACAAGGAATAATAACCTTATCTGTATTTTGTAACCGAGCAATGATACAGGCATACGCTGTCATAAATACATCATTAAGTGTTGCACCACAATTCTTAGCTTTTGTATGGATAGCTTTCAGATCAGCCGCTGCTATTATACTGTTTAGGCAGAAATATTGTGTGCCTATGCTATCGTGTAGCAAGGGGGACATGACAAATTTCTTGCCGTTCTTGGTCTGCTCTGTCGGAGGTTGGACATGAATATCTTTCAAGATAGTAGAAATCTTTCTATTGTTCTGTATTTGGCTGTTTGGATACTTTTCGTTGTATAAGGATGACAATAGATAGAGGTATTGTAAAAAGCCCTCTCCATCCGTCAAAATGTGGCTCATGCCAAAAGTAATGGTAGTTTTTAGCTCCTCCTGACAAATGAAGAGTTTGATTTGGGTATCCTTACTTAAATCCCACCGCAAATCAAACTCTATATTTTGGTGTGTACTAACAATCGCACAATCTGCGCTTAAGCCTTGATTAGCAAAGCAGTCATGCCTAAAATCATATATATAGAAAACTTCGGGCACATATTGACTGGAAAGGTTCACCGCATTTTTTAAGCGGTCACCGTCAAGATGTCCCTCAATCTGCATGCGGCAATACATCACTGGATACACTCTGTTCCTATGGGCTGCTTCCACAAAATCCAAACACTCGCATTTCGTATTATCCTGATAGTCTCGTTTCATTATCTTATGGCAGAAATCAATAATTTTATTCTTAAAGCCTATGCCCAGGATACCCACAATGCCGGTAATAAAAAACACTATCAAAGATGTTTCCCATTTACCTTGGCTCATGGTAGCGCCAATCGTAGTGGCCCCCAATATAAGGGATAGAAATAAAATGCAGTAGGCGTTTGCTTCTTCATTGAGTCACCTGTATATCCCCGTTGTTTGTCTGTACCTTAATAGTAACGGCGGGATTATCACCAACAGTTCCGCTGGTCGTCCGTCCATTGATGGAAATACCCTCCTGAAAAGTGGTAGAGATAGTGCCATTCTTGGTCGTAGCCTCAAAGTTAAATTCTAAGTCTGCGGGAATGATGAGGTCAATGTTATCGTTCTTGTTAAAAAACAATAGGTCGCCGTCTACATCAGTATACGCCACATTCAGTTTTCCAGAAGTGTTTGCCTTGTAACTACCGGAGCCGATAGCAGATCTTATATCAGCATTACCGCTGGTAGATGTATATGTAACATGCCCATTCAACTCAGTGCAGGTTACGTTTCCGCTGGTCGTTTCCAATTTGATTTGTTCCGCTTGAATACTTCCCAGCTTCAATGTTCCCCTAGTGGAGGATAAATGAATAGCGGCTGCAGTCACACTATTAAGCTGCACCGTTCCTGAGGTACTATCTACACGAAGCATAGACAAATCCAAATCAGAGTTGGATAAATCTATATCTCCATCTGTTGTGGTAATGGTAAGGTTTTGATGGTACGATGCAGGCAAATAAACTTCAATATACCGTGAAAATCCGGATTTAAAAAGCGGTTTATCTCCCTCGCTGATATGGATGCTGTCGCTGCGCTGATTTACTTTTGCATAATAACTGCTCTTATTAACCGTCATATATTCTTTGATTACAAGCTCATCACTGTTGCCCTCAAAAAAGGTGATTTTCTCTTCATCGTAAGAAATTGTTAATTCGGATACCTCATTTAGTGAAAATTGCAGTTCATTCGCCATTTGTGGAGATTTCGAATGAGAGCAGCCGCCCAGTACGAGTAGACAAAGAATGGATAGTATGTAAAAAGCCCTATGTTTTCTTAATTCCGTCATAAAACTACCTCTCTTTCAATTATAAATGAATCGTTCATTCATATATTTGATAAAAATAGGAGGGCGAATTGTGCCCTTCAATTTTTATTGCTTATATGCAGTTATAATGTTATCCATACAGATTTTTTTTGCAAGCTCAGTAGGGATATCACATATTTCAAATGAGGTAAAGCGCCTATCCATCGCCCACCAAGTCAAGATTTCAATGATTAGTGTCGTGGATAGTTCAAGATGCTCCAATGGTCTGACAATCCCTTTTTGGATGAAAATATTTAAGTACTGTGACATCGTATCCATGAATTGCCTTCGGTATTCCTTGTAATGTCCTGCCAGAAATTTAAAATCAAGTTGATTTTTCTCAATGAACAGGCAACCGACAGCATAGCTTTCAAGAAAATCAAACGCATCTGAAATAAGAGCTTCAAAAGTGTAATCCGCAGTATCTGTTTCAAGATTTTTGGCAAAATCATCTGCCATCTGCTTAAAGAGGGCAACAATGTCATTTTCCAAGCCGACGAATAAGTCATCTGTAATGGGTCTGTCAAACTCCCGATTAATAAAATCCGGATCAATCGTACTTTTCAAAACAAAGTGTATAATTTCCTGTTTTCCTGCAAAGTCAAGATAAATCGTACCAACAGAAACACCTATGACCTTTGCTATATGGCTGATTTGTGTTTTGGAATAGCCTTGCTGCAAAAATAATAGTGTTGCTGCATCTGATATTGCTTTGATTCGTTGGTTCAAATATCTTTCCTCCTTACAATGAATGAATCGTTCATTTTTATGTTATGCTATGTAATCCAAAATGTCAAGACCCCAGAAAGGAAACTTCATAGAAACATTCCTATAAAATTCTTCATGATATTGTACATATACATAATTGGTTTCTTCTTTTGTCTTTTCCATAATCTTTAAGAATCTATCCTTGTCCATATCGTCATTAAAGATCACGCCACGGTTCATCCTCTGATCATAATATGATAGATCCCTGTCGCGCTAACCTTTCTAGCTGCTCTTGGCACCATGACCACTATACCTTTTTAAATAATTATATCA
>JAQSYC010000145.1 GCA_029256345.1 Clostridia bacterium
GCCGCTGTTTCGTTCTCCTCTGAAAAAATGATAATAATCTTCTTCAAAATCAGCTGAAAAAACTTTTTCGCGGCCGTTTATAATATTGTGTCCACCAGATAATAAAGCAGCTTTACTATTGATGTATTTTTCATTGGTAGAAGTAATAATCGTGCCGTTATCTAGGTAAATCATAACATCAATATTGGGGTCGATACCTATCTTAGTCATGGAAGCCTTAAGCTGTTTGGAAAGATAGTCCATACTGATATCCATATTGACAGCGCCTATAAACTTATTGGAGGCGTCCAAAATAGGAGAGGAGATGGTAATAAGCAAGGTGTTGGTAATATCATCAATATAAGGAGAAGAAATCATCAGTTCTTGCTTTTTTTTAACTGTATTATAAAGGTAATTGCCGTTGATATCAGCTTTAGTAAATTTGGCAGCCTGATTTTTGGAGTAGCCAATAGGCAAAGTAACCTTTTCAAGTTTGACATGGATACCAGAAATAAAATCTTTGGAGTCAGCAGTGTAGGCTAACTTTTGCAAAATCATACCCCTATGGGATGCGGTGTCCTCGAATTGTAAAAAAGCATTGTCCATACTTAAAACTTTCAAAATGCTAGATTCGTTATCCAGTGTGTTTTTAAGTTCATTCATAATCGTATCATTAAATTGAAGAGAAGACGTCTCAATATCATTTTTTATACTTGTTTTAGAATCATAAATCATGGTTGAGAGCAAAATACTAATAGGAAGCACAGAAATAAGAAAAGTTAATATAATAATGCGGCTCATGAGACCAAACTTTTTAAGCTGTGGTTTTGAAGGAAGCTTAACTTTAAAGGTACTCTTAAATAGAGAAGGAAGTTTCATTTTTAAAAGTGATTTTAACGGTAAATGAACGTTAATCGGTTTTATCTTTAGGGACAGTTTGTTCATATTAACTCCTTTGAAGTAAATTTTGACATCTTTATAGTAATTGACTTATGTAAAATTTGGATTAAGTAAATGTTAAGTTAAGATTATGCCTTAAAGCTATTTCAAAATGGGACATAATGTGTTAAAATCAAATAAAATAAAGATAAAACAACACAAAACCAAATAACGCATAAAAATAAAAAGATGGGAGGTGTATAATGTTAGCATTAGACAGGCAAAAGCATATTATAGAAATGGTACAAAGAGAAAAGTCAGTCAAAGTGATTGAGCTGAGCAAACTCTTTGAAGTAACAGAAGAGACCATACGTAGGGATTTGGAGAAAATAGAAAAGCAAGGGATATTAAAAAGGACTTATGGAGGTGCTGTTTATACAAATTTTGCCTCAAAAGACATTGAGGATACACCATTTAGTATGCGTGTTAAAGAAAATATAACTGGAAAGCAAAAAATTGCCATTAAAGTCTCGGAGATTCTTTGTGATGGGGAAGTTGTGATGCTAGATCCCAGTACAACGTGTTTAGAAGTGGCAAAAAATATAGATAAAAGCAAAAGACTCACAGTCATTACTAATTCTATTAGTATTTTATCTGAATTAAGCACACATGAAGAACTGAATGTTGTGTCAACGGGAGGGACGCTTAGGAAGCGCTCACTTTCTCTAATAGGGCCTACAGCTAAAGATAATATTAAAAATTATTATGCAGATAAGGCAGTTATATCCTGTAAAGGTGTAGACCTTCAAAAAGGAGTTATGGATACCAATGAACTAGAGATAGAAATAAAAAAAGCGATGATTGGGTGTGCTAGAGAGATTATTTTGGCGATTGACAGCACTAAAATGCAGAAGATATCCATGCATAAACTGATGGAAGTCAGTAGAATAGATTATTTGGTAGTAGACAAAGAATTGCCACCAGAATGGCAGGCATATTGTAAAGAACATGCGATTAAACAAATAGTATGTGAGTAAACAGCAATAGTATAAAAAAAATTTTTAAATGTATAAATTCATCTAAAGGGCTTATGATATAAGTATCTGCATAAATTTATACATTTTTTTTGTTTCATTTTTATCTTATGTCCAAAAATAGCTATTGAATTAATAGGGTAATGATGATAAAATAAAGTCAAACAAAGATAAAACAACAAGAACTAACAAAAAACAAAAATCAGGGAGGTAACATATGTTTGTTAATGAGTTTGAAATGAGAAAACTGATGTGTGAAATTGGTAAGCGTGTTTATAATAGAGGAATGGTAGCGGCAAATGACGGTAACTTTTCCTACAAAATAGGCCCAAATGAAATTCTCTGTACACCAACGGGCGTGAGTAAGGGCTTTATGACACCTAATATGATTTGTAAAATTGACTTAAAAGGAAATGTGCTTCAATCAGACGGCGTACACAAACCTTCTTCAGAAATTAAAATGCATCTACGTGTTTACGAATGCAGACAAGATGTGAACGCAGTGGTTCATGCCCATCCAATGTATGCAACAGCCCATGCCATAGCAGGGATTCCACTTGATAAACAAATTATGCCAGAAGCAACTATTTTCCTTGGGGAAGTGCCTATTGCACCTTATGGGTTGCCATCAACTATGGAAATCCCTGATGCTATCGAACCATTCTTTAATACTCACGATGCAGTATTGTTAGAAAGTCATGGGGCATTATCATGGGGTATTGATCTTATGGCAGCTTACTTCAAGATGGAAAGTTTAGAATTTTATGCAGAGTTATCTTATAGAGCTCAGATGTTAGGTGGGGCGAAAGAAATTCCAGCACACGAAGTTAGACGTCTACTCGAATTAAGAAAAGCTTTCAATGTACCAGGAAAACATCCTTGTATCGAAAAAGAAGGCATTTGCATCAAAGACGAAGGGGCACCATGCACCCATGATGATAACTGTAAAAACAGAGTATGCAACTGCGACAGCAAAGCGAAGGCAGCTAAACCAACAACAAGTGATAAAGGACAAGCAGAGCTTATAGCTCGTATTACACAAGAAGTTTTGGCACAATTAAAAAAATAAGATAGGGGTGGGAGACAGTGAAACGTTCTAAAAGAATGGAAGTACTAGACAGTCGCCCTGTTAATAAAGATGGTTTTATAAGTGAATGGCCGGAAAAAGGTTTTGTGGCCATGTTAAGTCCGTATGATCCTTCCCCGTCCATAGAGATTGAGAACGACAAAGTCGTAGAAATGGACGGTAAGCAAAGGCAAGACTTTGATTTTATGGATTACTTCATTGCAGATCACTATATCAATACAGAGATTGCGCCTAAGAGTATGAAAATACCGACATTAGAGATTGCAAGGATGCTAGTAGATATCCATGTTTCAAGAGAAGAAATCATAGAAATTGCAAAGGGCTTTACACCAGCAAAACTCACAAGGGTGATGAATCATCTCAATGTAGTAGAGATGATGATGGCCATGCAGAAGATGAGAGCAAGAAAGCATCCAGCAAACCAAGCACATATAACAAATGCCAAAGATAACCCAATACTCATAGCAGCGGACGCTGCTGAAGGTGCTCTTAGAGGCTTTAGAGAAGAAGAAACAACAGTAGGCATAGCAAGGTATGCACCTTTTACAGCCATTGGTCTGTTGGTGGGTTCGCAGATTGGTGCAAGAGGTGTGCTTACCCAGTGTGCAGTTGAAGAAGCCGTCGAGCTTGAACTGGGCATGAGGGGACTTACAACTTATGCAGAGACGATATCTGTTTATGGCACAGAGAAGGTATTTATAGATGGAGACGATACGCCTTATTCTAAGACTTTCTTAGCCTCTGCCTATGCCTCAAGAGGACTTAAAATGAGATATACTTCCGGTACGGGTTCAGAAGTACTTATGGGTAATGCAGAAAAGAAATCAATGCTTTATTTAGAAACAAGATGTCTAATGGTCACAAAGGGCGGCGGTGTACAGGGAATACAAAATGGGTCAGTAAGCTGCGTTGGGATAACGACTTCAGTGCCATCAGGGGTAAGAGCCATTTTGGCAGAAAACCTTATAGCAGCCATCCTTGATCTTGAAGTGGCGTCAAGTAATGACCAGACCTTTTCTCATTCAGATATAAGGCGGACAGCAAGAATGCTCATGCAGATGCTGCCAGGAACAGACTTTATCTTTTCAGGCTATAGCGGCACGCCAAACGAAGATAATATGTTTGCGGGTTCTAATTTTGATGCAGAGGATTTTGATGATTATAACGTACTTCAAAGAGATTTAAAAGTAGATGGAGGTCTTAGGCCTGTAAAAGAGGAAGATGTCATCAAAGTCAGAAACAAAGCAGCCAGGGCGATGCAGGCCATTTTTAAGGAATTAGATTTTCCAGAAGTGACAGATGAAGAAGTTGAAGCTATTACGTATGCTCATTCTAGTAAAGATGCTATAGACAGAGATGTTGTTAAAGACCTCGTTGCAATTGACGAAATGATGAAAGAAAATATTACAGGGATTGATATTATCAAAGCACTGCAAAAATCTGGATTTGAAGATGTGGCACAAAGTCTACTTGAAATGCTGAAGCAAAGAATGACAGGAGATTACCTGCATACATCGGCCATTTTAGATACGGACTTTAAAGTCCAAAGTGCCATTAACTTTAAAAATGATTATAAAGGACCTGGTACAGGTTATATGATGAGTAGTGAACGCTGGGATGAGATAAAGGATATACCACATATTATCTCACCAGAAAACTTGTAGGAGGGACGTTAATATGGAAGAAAAGCTTATAGCGGATATTGTTAAACAGATACTTTTAAATGCTCAACAGCCAAAAGCTCCTAATAACCACGCTCCTTCAAGCAGCAGCTATCAAGACCCTAAAGAGGTAGGTATTGGTATAGGTGCAGCATATGGTGTGAAAATTCATCAAACCATCAATGGACTGCCGGTCAATCAGGTTTTAAAAGAAATTATGGCAGGTATAGAAGAAGAAGGCATGACGCCTAAAGTGTATAGAATTATGAGAACATCAGATGTTTCTTTTATGGGAAATGATGTGGCCAAG
>JAQSYC010000146.1 GCA_029256345.1 Clostridia bacterium
ACCTTAGATTCCCCAGGTATCTTAGAGTCTTTGTTTAGCTGAGATGCCACAGATGCTTTATGCTTGGTCTTCTGCTGAGGGCTCTCTACTTGAGTGGCTACCTTTGGACGCTTGTTTAAGTTTTGAGCTTTTTCTACACATGCTTTAACATAGGCATCTGTCGGCAGATCCGCTTCCTCCAGCAAGACCCCAACATGTTCTTCTATCTCATACAAAGACATAATGTCATCACTTGTTGCCAAGGCGATGGCTTTGCCGCTGTTGCCCGCTCTGGCTGTGCGTCCGATGCGGTGTACATAACTGTCTTTGTCTTTTGGCACATCGTAGTTAATCACTAGAGACAAATCTTCAATATGTATGCCACGGGCGGCAATATCTGTGGCCACTACAATATGCAATGTCCCCTCTTTAAACTTTTTAATTGTACTCATACGATGTCCCTGGGAATTGGCGCCATGGAGTGTTTCTACTGCGTAACCGTTTTTAGATAAATAAGCTTGAACCCGGTCAACTTCATCCCTTGTATTGCAAAAAACCATACATCGGTCTGGTTGTTCCACTTTTAGCAGCCTGTCCAGCTGTAAGCGCTTTTCATTTGCTTTGACCCTGTAGTAAACTTGTTTGACTGTATCCACTGTTTTAGTGTCAGATTGCAACTCTACGGTAAGGGGCTGATTCATATAAGACTTACAAATTCTTTGAATCTCTGCCGGCATCGTAGCTGAGAATAATAGCATCACCCGTTTGCTAGGGAGTTTTTTAATGATCTGAACCACCTGATCGATAAATCCCATATCTAACATGCGGTCTGCTTCATCAATAACAACAAACCGGATATTTTTTGTTTCTAATGTTTTTCTTGTAATATGATCAAAAACCCTTCCCGGCGTACCAGTAACAACGTGAGTGCCCTTAGCTAATATTTTAATTTCGTTCCTTATATCATGCTGCCCATAAACAGCCGTTGTATGAATATCTAAGTACTTAGACATCTTTTTAAAATCTTGATCCACTTGAACGGCTAGTTCCCGTGTGGGTGTTAAGACTAACCCCTGTGTTCTAGCTCCCTTTGAGTCAATAGACTGCAATAATGGAATGCCAAAAGCACCCGTCTTACCACTCCCAGTTTTTGACATAACAATAAGATCCTTTTGTTCTAGAATATGCGGAATCACTTCCTGTTGGACATTTGTTGGTGCAATAAAACCCATTTCTTTAATTGCTTCTATTAATGGAGGTGAAACCCCTAGACTACTAAAATCATTACCCATAATTACCTGCTTTCTTCAAACTGTTATTGTTTATAAGATTAATTAATCCCGTTAGCTGATGTCTTTAACTTCTATTATAGGCTATATCAAACTCAAAACATAGCCTTTTTGCAAAACCTATTTTCTATAAAGCCTATAATGCCATTTCTAATTTTTCTTTCTTTAATTTATATAATAAAAGCATCTAGAATAATTTCTATCCTAGATGCTTATGAAAATTCACATAATATTAAAGCCTTAAATTCATTAAAATTTACGTCAATATCCTTAGTTTTTCAATTCTATTTCTATTTGTACTTTCCACAATAAATTTTATGTTATGATATTCTATTTCTTCTCCTGCTTTTGGTAATCTGCCAAATATTCCAGTTACGAATCCCCCAATAGAATCAAAATCTTCAGATTCAATGTTAACTCCCAACATCTCATTAACTACATCAATTTTAACAATACCACTTACAATATAATGATCTTCTTTTATAACTTCTATTTCAATATTCTCCTCATCATGTTCATCTTGAATTTCTCCAACTATTTCTTCTACCAAATCTTCCATTGTAATAATACCAGCTGTACCACCATATTCATCCATAATAATAGCCATGGGAATTATTTGTTCTTTCATTTCATTAAATAGTTGAGCAACCATTTTAAATTCAAAAGTAAAGTATGGGGCTCTCATATACTTAGTTATATCAAAGAATTCTTTCTGAATATCCTCAAAAATTAAATCTTTAAGATATAAAACCCCTACTATGTTATCAATTGTTTCATCATATACAGGAATACGTGAAAATCGCTCTTCTTTAAATACAGTAATTAACTCATCATAAGATGATCGTATTTCCATTGCAACGACATTAACTCTTGGAATCATAACATCGGCAACTTTTGCATCATTAAACTCAAATACATTATGAATCATTTTCTTTTCTTCAGCCTCAAGGACTCCTTCCTCATGACCTACGTTAATCATTGTTTTAAGTTCTTCTTCTGTAATAAAAGGCTGATGCTGATTAATATTTCCACCAAAAAACCTAATAATTGTATTTGTTATATACATTAAAACGGTAGTAATTGGGCTTAATACCCTGATAATAAGAGGTAATAAGCGTACAACCTTAAGAGATATTTTTTCGGAATTTTGTGCTGCTAAAGACTTCGGTGTAATTTCTCCGAAAATCAGAACAAGGACTGTCATCACAGCCGTAGCTATACCTACTCCCGTAGCGCCCAAATATTCAATAGCAAGTGAAGTTGCTAAAGCAGAAGCTCCAATATTTACAATATTGTTACCTACAAGAATAGCACCTAACAATTTACTTGGGTTTTCCACTAGTTTTTGTACTTTATGGGCATCTTTAACATTTTCATCTACCATATTTCTAATTCTAATTTTACTTAACGACATCAGTGCTGTTTCTGAAGCCGAAAAAAAAGCTGATGAAACCAAACATAAAACTAACAAAATCCCCTGCCATAAATCACCCGGGTTCAAATAAAATCACACTCCTAATTATATTAAATGAATAATCTAAGACTAGCACCTTTATATCTTTTACTATAGCAAAAATTAACTTTTGTATGCAGTAAAAATAAAACTTTATTTATGGTTATCACAAAATATTATTATTAAAAAGCCATTCATTCACTGCGCTAATGGAAACTGTATCTGCCACAGTTTCATCATCTTCAAACGTCTCGTGTTAAGTCATTATAATGGATATCCTCTTCCATAATCTTTGTCTTCACCTCTATTGCAGAGTAGTTCACTAAGTAGCCTTCTTCTACTGCCTTATCTATCTCATTTTTTGGTGTTGCAGTAAGTCCAAGTAACTTAGCATCAAAATAAGTAAAAATATCCTGATACCTCTTATAAATACTTCTATGACTTTCATCAGCTTATGTCAAGTAAAAACTTAAAAAAAATTGCTTAACATTCACTTATTTCAATAACTCTAGTGGGTATGCCTATGATGTAAATCAGGTAAGTGAGTATGTTTATGTTCTAAGGCATCATGGGTATGTTCGTGTGAATGCTCACCTATTATCTCATACTCATGTTGGTGGTTGTGATGTCCATCATAATGACCATGCTTATGTTCATGATTTTCAATCATATGAACATGCTTATGCTTATGATCTTCTGATACTGCAAAATACGTTCCAATTAGCATAATAACGAGCGCTATCAAAAAAGATTCAGTTATTGCTTCTTGAAGAACAATCCAGGATATAATGACACCAATAAATGGTGCAGTCGCATAAAATGCACTTGTTCTTGCTGCACCAAGATCTCGTTGTGCTCTAATGTAGAAAAATATACTAAGTCCATATGCAACAAAACCAAGCAACAAAGCAATTGAAATGTACAACCAGTTATTGCTATATTCTTTTAACATAAAGCATATCAATAAAGAACCGATTCCAGAACCAACACCCTTAACAACTACAATTTGCATAGGATCTTTTAGCGATAACATGCGAGTACAGTTATTCTCAAATCCCCATGACAAACAGGCTAGTAAAACAAAAATGGAGCCAATTGAAAATGAAAAACTGCTAAAGTTACTTACCGATAGAATAATACTCGAAATCGTGATTAGTGAAATTGCAAGCCACATTCTTTTTCCAATAGTTTCTTTAAAAATAAATAAGGCAATTAACGATGTCGCAACAATTTCAAAGTTGTTTAAAAGCGATGCATTTGATGATGTTGTCATTGTTAATCCTAGCATTAAGAGAATTGGAGCTGCAATATCTAAAAGAATCATCCCGACAATATATGGCACTTCCTTTACTGTCATTTTTGCTTCAAGTTGCTTTTTCTTCATAGCGATATTATAAATACTAATACCACCCATCCCAAATCCAGCACCTAAATATAATAAAGCGGCCATAAGTGTTGGTGGCAACTTCATTAGTAATAACTTTGAGATTGGCGAACTGATACCATATAATAGCGCAGCTAAAATTGCTATCCCGACTGATTTATATTTGATACCACTTCCTTTAAAATGATTTTTGAGTTTTGTAAATCCCATCATTTTCTCCTCATATACACCAACAACTTTAATGTATCCCTTCATCTTTCTTTATGGTGATTCCAATACAAATTTACTGACGCCATTCAGTGCAGAATTATAATCAATTTGCAGAAAATCGTTTGTAATCATCCCATCAATTCTCATGGTTGTTTCATCTATAGTTCGATTACAATAGTAACTATAGTCCGGGCATTGGTCAAGTTTCTTCTCAAGTACCTTCTTACCCATTTATAACAATCCTTTCCTATAGTTCTTCGTGGGTTCAATTGATTTCTAAAGACTTATCATTTATCTTGCTTCGCTTCAATTATTATCTCCAAGTGTATTCTCCGTTTTCCCTATTTCAAGAAAACCTGTGTAAAAGCGATTATTGATAGAATTTTTTTAACTTATGTTGTTAATGATCAATTATCTCACTTGCCAGACTAGGTATAGTATAACATTTTCAGACTATTTTTTCATTACTAACTTTTATAATTTAATTCCTTACAACAAAAAAACAGATGCCTGTGCATCTGTTTTTTGTTATAGCGGAAAAGGGATTTGAACCCCCGACACCACGGGTATGAACCGTGTGCTCTAGCCAACTGAGCTATTCCGCCATATAAATGGTCGCTATAGGGCTC
>JAQSYC010000147.1 GCA_029256345.1 Clostridia bacterium
ATTCAGAATGCGCTAAGCAGTCAAAATTCTCATCTTGCCATAACTGTTTTAGAAGAAAAAGAAAGCCAATCATTGCTCACTAACTATTTATTTAATACAGAAAATACCTCTTGTTTATCTTCTGTTGTGATGACTCCCTCGCAGCACACAAATCCCCATACTTCTCTCACTGCTCCCGCCCTTAGCCACTTGCTAGAAGCTATGATTGGCGAAGACTACACCATCTTATTTTTAGCTAATTCTGCCGACAAGAAGTGTATAGCCGAGAGAATCTATCAGCTTGAAAATCTATTTAGCTTGCTAGATACTTTCAAAGAGACTACTTTTACACACAACAAAGCCCTATCCGAAAGCAACAGCAGTACTTTGACCAGTTGTGATACCCAAAGTGACTCATGTGCTACTGGTGAACTTGATACCCATACCCATTCAGAGGAAATAGACTGCAAGACCTTTAATACCTTGATTGTTAACTTTGATGTCAACGAAACCTTAGATTATGCCATCAATACGCAAGTTTTCAAAAATAATGAAATCCATGATACCTATACACATACCCACTCTGTAACCAATACGAATCAAAACTCCTTATCCAAGACAGCTACTAACTGTGACACCAATACAAAGGGTAATACGTCGACTTTTTATTTCAAAGGGGAAAATAAAACAGCAATAGAACTTTTAAAAAAGACTGAGGCAATACTAACCCCCCTCTATCACTCCCGCTATTTACCTCAATTTAATCTCGGCGTATACTTTATGGCCCCCTACGCCCACACCACCCTACGTGCGACCTTCACCTATCTTGAATTATTAGCGAATACCAGCAAATACCCTCTTGAAAACCATGTGCATACATGGACTAAAGAGGACTCAGCTTTTGATTCTCTTTTAACACACTTATCCTGTCTTGATCACCCAACCTTTATAAAATCTTATGACCGCACCACCTTTAGCCCTACCGAACTCATCAATAGCAAGACTTTAACAGAGCTTATTTGCATCCCACCGCTCACTCCACTTAAATCCGTTTAGTTTTTATGCCTACTAAAAAGCATCTCATGGGTATGAGATGCTTTATGTACTTCATTATTTTAATAGTTCTTAGCTAAGATCTGAAAATGTGCTTTAGGATGGTCACATACTGGACATTTTTCTAAGGCTTTTTCCCCTATATGAATGTGTCCGCAATTTGCACATTGCCATACTACCTTTTCATCTTTTACAAATACTTGATCCTTTTCTACATTCTTAAGCAGTGCCAAATATCTTTCTTCATGTTCCTTTTCTATTTTACCAACTGCATCAAAAAGAAAGGCGATTTTTGTAAATCCTTCTTCCTTAGCCTCTTTAGCAAAAGTTGCGTACATATCTGTCCACTCATAATGCTCACCTTCTGCGGCAGCTTTTAAGTTTTCTTGAGTGGTTCCAATGCCATCATGCAGGAGTTTATACCAAATTTTTGCATGTTCTTTTTCGTTTTGAGCGGTCTCTTCAAATAATTTTGCAATTTGTTCAAAACCTTCTTTTTTTGCTTTGGATGCAAAATAGGTGTATTTATTTCTTGCTTGTGACTCTCCAGCAAAAGCTGCCATTAAGTTTGCCTCTGTTTTTGTTCCCTTTAAATCGCTCATTATTGACATCCTCCTTTTATTTTATTTCTGTTTTCCATAATCCATGGAGATTGCAGTAGGCTAATGCTGATACTGCTTTATCGTCATTAAGTGTAAAGCTTACCTTTGGCTCTTGCCCTGGTATTAAAGCTTTACGCTGGCCACCTTTTTCAGTTTGTAAATAAACCCACATGATATAGTGCTCAGCAGCCATAGGATGCCCTACACTGCCAATCTCAACAGTCACAATATCATCTACAACCGTTACAACTGGCAAATGTTTTTCAACCGCTGCTTCAGTTGTATTCGGAACAAGCTCACTCATCGCTTCGCCACAGCATACTATCTTGGCCCCAGAGTTTTTAATCATACCGACTAAATTCCCACAATGCTTACAGACAAAAAACTTTTGTTCTTCATACATAATGATACCTCCTAGTGATTTATTATTGTTGATACTTTTTAAAGTAAGTTCATAAACTTAACCCTTCAGAATCACCTGACAGACTGAGCTTACGAATGGTTACTATTAATTAAAATTCTATAGGCTAAACCAATGTTTGTCAATTATTTTAGCTACTATTGGCATTTTTATATCTATCGCCGCCCCTTTAAAAGTGATGCCCCTATACTAAGCTAAGAATTTTTTCAAAATCAAAACTACGACTAAGCTTTTTTACTAATTCTGCATCGGTACGATCTATAGTGTACATCACCTCAATGATGGCTTCTATTTCGTCAATGTCACCTTCTAACACGGCGTACCTTAAGTCCTCTTTTATATTTTTCGGCATATTTCTAAGGGATTTATCTGTGGATTGTGATTGCGCCTCCACCAGTACCGCTAGGTCACCCAAAACCTTTGTGCCAACGGCTTCACCTTTAGGTACTTCAACAGGAATAAAAAAACTAAAAACTGATCCCTTGCCAATCTCACTCTCTACAGTTATTTCACCTCCTAAATTTTCAATAAATTTTTTGGTTATAGAAAGACCTAACCCAGTTCCCCCTTCTGAATAATGATCCTTGCTCACTTGTACAAAATTATCAAAAATCTTTTGTAAATCTTCTTCAGCTATTCCAATGCCCGTATCCTCTACAGTCAGACACAAATATGTTTTATCTTTACCGTATTCAATGCTTGTCAAAATATGGATGCTGCCCTCATGGATAAACTTGAGGGCATTGCCAATAAGATTAATTACTATTTGCCGTAGCTTAATTTCATCGGTTTTAATGATCCGCGGCATAGCTTCTTGCATTACAAAATATAATGCAATATTTTTTTCCTTTGCACGCAAATAAAAAGTATGTTGCAAATCCTCCATCAGTACAAAAATATCAAACACATTCATTTTTATTGTCATCTTTCCTGCTTCAATCTTAGAAATTTCTAAAATCTCATTAATAATATTTAACAAATGCTTTCCGTTTTTATAGATAATATCTAATTTACTTTTTTGTTTAGGCAATAGATCCGTATCATTTAGTAATAGTTCTGAAAAGCCTAAAATAGCATTTAAAGGGGTTCTAATCTCGTGATTCATATGGGCTATAAAGATACTTTTCGCTTTGTCAGCTTTTTCTGCTTCTTGCTTCGCTATCACAAGTGCCTGTTCTGCCTTTCGCCTTTCAGTTATATCTTCTTTAACTGCTACAAAATGTGTTATACTATTTTCTGTATCAAAAACCGGTGAAATAGAAGCTTCTTCCCAGTATAACTCGCCATTTTTTTTCTTGTTGATAAAGGTTCCTCTCCAAACTTCACCTTTTAGCAGCGTTTGCCATAAAGTGCTATAAAATTCTTTATCTAGTTGCCCTGACGCCTGTATTCTGGGGGTCTTTCCTATCACATCTTCTTTTTCAAATCCAGTAATTTGTGTAAAAATAGGGTTAATATATTCGATAATTCCCCACTTATCTGTAATGATGATACTTACCGGACTGTAAAAAAGCCCCTTAGCTTGTTTTTTGAGTTCAAGCTCTGTTTGCTTTTTATCCGTGATATCATGTATAATGCTCAAAAAATAAGAGGGATTTTTATTTTGGTCATAAATAAGTGTGACTGTTAAATTGACCCACACAAGATTTCCATCTTTTTTTATATACCTTTTTTCAAGGCTATACTCATACTTTTCACCCGCCAACAACGCTTCTACATACGCTTGATCACTGTCTAGATCATCGCTATATGTAATATCTGCAAAATGCAGCTTTTCTAATTCTTCTTTAGAATACCCTACAATCTTAGCAAAAGAGTGATTAACTATGGCAAATTCACCTTGGATTGTTAATTTTGCTATACCTACCCCGACTAACTCAAAAATATTCCCGAATACTTTCGAATCTTGACGCGACCACTCATATTCAAAATTCATCTGTACGCCTCACTCTCTGGATATCCCCTGAATTTTCATGGCTTACACGCCTCTGTTCAGACGGTTAAATCTGCTTGTCATTCATCTCCCTGTATACTTCACCAAATACATGAGCAATGTTCACAAAAGCCTCTATAACCGTGGGATCAAAATGACTACCTTTGCCTTTAAGTATAATTGCTACACTTTTTTCATGGGAAAAGGGCTCTTTATAAACTCTTTTTGATCTGAGGGCATCATAAACATCACCTACTGCCATAATCCTAGCACTTAAGGGAATATCATCCTGCGCCAATCCTTTGGGATACCCACTGCCATCCCACCTTTCATGATGGCCTCCGGCAATCTCTATCCCCATCTTTAAAAAAGAATTGTTTTTTGATTCATAATACGCTTCTTTGAGATATTTCTCCCCAATGCTAGTATGTGTTTTCATGGTTTCAAACTCTTCTTCTGTGAGTTTACCTGGTTTGAGAAGGATCTTATCTGGCACAGCGATTTTCCCAACATCATGGAGTGGACTTGCATTATAAATATTTTCAATGAATTTCTCATCAATACTTTGTTCATACCCCTCAAATCTTTGTAGCTCTGTAGCTAAAAGCTTAGAAAAAGTTTTGGTTCGCTCTATATGTTTACCTGTGTCGTCATCTCTGACTTCAGCCAGTTTAATCATTGCAAAAATCGTTACTAAATGACTTTGCGTAATCTCTTCTACCTGCTTTTCAACAATATATTCCAGTTCTTGATTATGTCTCTCAATCTTCTTTTGGAGCATTCTAATGGTTAAATGTGCCTTCACCCTCGCTTCAACCTCTTTAGCGTCAAAAGGTTTGGAAATATAATCAACGCCTCCTGCCTCAAAAGCTGCCAATTTATCAAAAGTACCAGACAATGCACTGATAAACAAAATAGGAATATGCTCAAATCGCTTACTGAATCTTTTAAGTTAATATCCATGATCTATCCCCTTGCTTGGATTAAATATTTTTATCTGTTATTTTAACTATACTATAACATAATTATCCTATATTTCTCAATCCACTTCTCATATTAAGAGATTTAATCATTTATTTTTTGTTTTTATAATAAAAAATAAAGATTTTTGTCGCGCCCTATCATACAATAAATTTCAGTATGGATGTAACCCTACCCATTTTCAAATCATATTTTAATATAAGAGAAATTTAACACTCAATTTATTTAGTAGGGGATGAACTTATCTATGCACAATGGCAATATTCCACTTAGCACTCTAAATTTAGGCGAAAAATGCAAAGTTAAAAGGCTTACGTCTGACGGTTTGGTAAGAAGGCGCATGTTAGATCTCGGTTTGATTCATGATACAGTGATAGAACCTTTGCAAAAAAGTCCTTCTGGGGATCCCGTTGCTTATCTCATCCGAGGCGCTGTTATTGCACTTCGTGAAGAAGTCGCTTCTATGATTTTAGTAGAGACCTTTAAATAACCCGTTATTTTTCTTCATAACTCTGTATTTGCTGACTACTGTTATAATACGCCTCTACCTTCTCACTCGGTAACCTAATAGCAAATGTACTTCCAGTGCCTTCTTGACTTGTTAATGCAATACTTCCGCCCATCTCTTCAACCAATAGTTTGACAAGGGATAAGCCAATGCCAGTACCTTCTTCTGGTCTATTTAGGACGCTTTTTACTTGCCCGAACTGTTCAAATATGTACTTGTGTTTGTCCTCGGGTATACCGATCCCCTCATCTTTGACCTCTATAATCACTTCTTTTACCTTTTTCTTTAAACTAACGGAAACACTTTTTCCCTTTGGGGTAAACTTAATAGCATTTGATAGAAGATTTAATAGAATCCTCTCATATTTCGAATCATCTATTCCTATAATATGATGTCCTATTGTTGAATTAAAGTTTATTTCCACCTGCCTTTGCTTGGCATAAACCTCAATAGATTCTACAATAGCCTGTGTCATGAGTACAATATCTAAGTTTCTCTTATTTGATTTGAGTTTTCCTGCACTTAATTTGGCCATATCCAAAATGTTGTTGACGAGTCTCAGCTGTCTAAAGGTGTTTTGCTTAATTTTATTGATCATTCTCATTGCTGTTTCCGAAAGTTCTTGTCCACAAATAACTTGTATCACCTGTACAGCAGAATTAATAACATTTAA
>JAQSYC010000148.1 GCA_029256345.1 Clostridia bacterium
ATTATCCGTAGTCCTGAAGCCTGGATTAATCTGGCTAGTGTCAATATTATTTATACCAAAGGCCTTATCCTAAATATGGCAAAATATATTAATCCTTCTGTGCATTCACACGCCTCAGCTGTTAAAGAGCTGCAAAACGCCGGTATTATAGGTTCACCTAATATATGGCTTAATACCGCTTTATTCTCTATTAATAATATTAAGTCACTTATTATAAAAGCTTCTAAAATACTCTAGTTTTATTAAAAAAAGATTGGCGAATCGCCCTACGGGTATCCGCCAATCTTTTTGTTTTACCTTGTCACATTTCTAATCCATTTCCCTCTTTTAACTCTTATTAAGGATATACCAACTTTTAATATTTCATCACATTTTAGTGCAATAAATACCAAAGCTATTGGCAGATGCAGTACCACTGCTGCAACATAACCTAGAGGTATTGCCACAGCCCATAAGAAAATGATATCTGCTACCAATACAAACTTTGTATCTCCGCCCCCCCTAAGCACCCCTATCATAAGGACAAAGGCCATGGACTGGAATACCAGCATCAGAGAGCCTGCTGCCATAATCTGTAGTGCAATATCTTTAGTGTTTTGTGAGACATTATAGAGCAGCAGAACATAAGGACGCACGACAAACATCACCATAGCCCCCATGAGTCCCAAAGCTACAGACAGGAGAATCAGTGTACTCGCGTACTCTTTTGTTTTTTTATATTCCATAGCTCCTACTGTATTCCCTATAATCACTGCTCCGGCATGGCCTGCTCCCATCGTAAAGATAGATACAAACTGCCATACTACATTATTAATACTATTGGCTGCGACCACTTCTGTTCCTAGTTTGGCTACAATAAGTGCCAACGTCGAAGAACCTAATGCCCATACCAGTTCATTAAGAACGACCGGTCCTCCTACTACAACCAAATCTTTCAAAAGTATCTTGTCTGTTTTGAGTAAATACACAGGCTTAAATTTAATTTTTTTCTCTAAAAAGATTAAAAATCCTAAAGCTATAAAAAACTCTACCAACCTAGCACAGGCCGTTGCAATAGCTGCACCCTTCACACCCATAACCGGTGCACCTAAGTTCCCAAATATGAGTACCCAATTTAAGAATATGTTGGTGATAAGGGATACACCATAGACAACTATTGATATTTTAACAGTCTGTACAGACCTTAATACACTGATTGTTACATTGGTAAGCGCAAAAAAGATATAACTGATAAAGATAGTTCTTAAGTACTCTCCTCCTAATTCAATAACTTTTGCATCTGTCGTAAAAGCCTTCATAAACTGTTCTGGCACACAGGCTGCTATCAACATAAAAACACCCGCAAACAGGATGCTCAGTTTATAAATAATGGACATCACTTTATGTATTGCTTTTGTATCACCTTTTCCCCAATACTGAGCAACTAATATGTTAGCTCCGCTTCCCAGCCCAAATATAAGAATCATAAAAATAAAAAACAATTGATTGGCAATCGTAACCGCCGACAAAGAAACTTCTCCTAGTCCCCCTACCATAACGGAATCTGCCATACTCACTGCAAAAGTAATAAGATTTTGGCAGGCTATAGGCAGGGCTATAGATAGGATAAGTTTATAAAAATTCCTATCTTTCGTAATATGCATCTCACTCATCTCCAGTCTTTCTTCTCTACATAAAAAGATTAATGCTACATCTTTATTATAGAAGTATTTGATTTTAATAATACAAAAAAATAGTTTCTACAATAAATATGTAGAAACTATTTTTAATGTCTACTCTATTTTTTTGACTTGTTTACTTCGAAAAACTTATCTTTTCTATCCCACCCATATAAGGGCGAAGTGCTTCTGGTATAATCACTGATCCATCTGCTTGTTGATAGTTTTCTAAGATTGCTGCCGTTGTCCGTCCTAGGGCTACTCCGCTACCGTTTAGCGTATGGACAAACTGCGCTTTATCCTTAACATCTTTTTTGTATTTGATATTAGCACGTCTTGCCTGAAAATCTTCAAAGTTTGAACAGCTTGATATTTCTACATACCTTCCATAACTTGGCATCCACACTTCTAAATCATAAGTCATAGCTGAGCTAAAACCTAAATCGCCTGTGCAGAGTCTTACAACTCTATAGGGAAGTCCCAATGTCTTAAGGACATCTTCTGCATCATTTGTAAGCTTTTCTAACTCTTCATAAGATTCTTCTGGCTTTGCAAACTTAACAAGTTCTACTTTATTAAATTGGTGTTGACGAATAATGCCTCTTGTATCTCTTCCTGCTGAACCTGCTTCTGCTCTAAAACATGCAGTATAGGCACAGTGTTTGATTGTTAGTTCCTCTCCTGAGAGAATTTGCTCTCTGTACATATTGGTAACAGGCACTTCTGCTGTTGGAACAAGGAAATAATCTGTTCCTTGTATTTTGAAAGCATCTTCCTCAAATTTTGGAAGCTGACCTGTTCCTGTCATGCTTTTTCTATTCACCATAAAAGGAGGAAATACTTCTATATACCCATGTTGGTCTACATGCATATCCAGCATAAAGTTCATAAGGGCACGCTCAAGTCTTGCTCCTAACCCTTTATAAAAAACAAATCTAGAGCCGGTTACTTTAGCCGCTTTTTCAAAATCTAATATGTCTAAATTTTCTCCAATATCCCAGTGTGCTTTAACTTCAAAATCAAAGGCTCGCACGTCTCCCCACTGGCGGATTTCTGCATTATCTGCATCACTTGTTCCTACTGGAACTTTTGCATTAGGGAGATTTGGAAGCGTCATTAAAATCGTTTCAAGCTTTTCATCAATCTCTTTAACCTTAGCGTCAAAATCTTTAATCTGTTCTGACAACTCTTTCATCTCTGCAAAAATAGCTGTTACATCTTTGCCTTCTTTTTTCATAACAGGTACTTGTTTGGATACAATATTTTGTTTGTTTTTTAGCTGTTCAACTTCTTGAAGCAGTTCTCTTCTACTGACATCTAAAGCTGTAAACTCGTCTAGATTGTAAGTTCCACTTCTTTTACCAAGCGTTTTTTTAACACCTTCTAGGTCTGAACGTAATAATTTGATATCTAACATTTCTCTTCACCTCTTAAAATATGATATACACTCTATTGTTTCGTATATAGATGCTCTAAGTATATCCTATACTTACTCCAAATTATGAATAAAAAACGTCCTTTTATCCATATATCTCTATATACGCATAAAAGGACGAGTATAACCCGTGGTGCCACCTTCATTTATCAACAGCTGCAAGCCGCTGACCTTATAGACTGCTATAAAGGGCAGCTCCCTTCTGACTCATCACCAGAGACTCCAAAAGCGGAACACTTTAGACTGTTTACTAGTTTACACCACCCACTAGCTCTCTTCAAAACATTCTCTAAGCTTTTCTTTTATCATCGTCATAATATAATTATACAATTGCTTATATTATAAGGTAGGTGACAGAAAAAATCAAGAAAGCTTAATTATTTTTTAAAATTTGTATATAAATAGTTTTTACTGTTCATACTATTATCGTACCAAGTGTGAGGTACATCGCTAAATCCCCCCTCAACCTAGGTTTCTCCCCCTGAAACCTAGGTCCTTTTTTTATCTATTGATAATAACCCCTATCATTTTATTTACTCCTGCTTTGCATACTTTTTTAAAAAATGGTTAGTTTAAATGTATACTACATACCAATAACATAGAGGTGAATCATGAATACTATAGCTAAACATAAGACTTTTATTACAACCATTTTACTAACTAGCCTTATATTTTCCACTTCCTCATTATGTGCTTCTGCACCTTTAATTACTTTGCAAGCTACTCAACCTACGCTTATTGAACATAGACAGATTGTTTCTCAGTTCATAGATCAGTTGAAAATTATACAAACTAGAACTTACGGGCTAATACAACTGGCCTTAGAAAGTCCTATTAAGGATATAGCTAGCTTTAAGACAGGTATTAATTCAGTTAATAATACTACAGCAGTACTTCGTAGAGATATCTTAAATTACCAATCCACTCTTTTGGATTCTAGTTTTCAATATAGAGATGTATTGCTTCTCTTAAATGCACTTAATTATACTAAAAATGCCTTGTTCGAATTAGAATTATTATCAGTAACAACTAATAATGTTGAGAGAACAGAACTGATACAAAATCTTTTTCAATCAAGAACCGAGGGGATTAATACACTAAATATACTTGAAGACCTTATTTCTGAAACATATAACTAACCTTGCCGGCCTACTTTTCATATACAAAAGTCCATTTTATAATGTTAAACTTAGGTTGTTCATTGCTTGTCTTCACCTTCACCCACGGCCCATATTCTTTCCATCTACAAGCCTCACATATCCTTGAATTAACCCATATTTCAAATTACTTAAGTTTAATATGAAATCATTTATCTCCTTGATTATCAAAAATCTTACTGTTTTGTATATTCTTGAAAATATTTTGCTTTGAAACGATCCTTTTTTTATTAATCCTTAGGGTTTCGTCCATTGATAAAGTATGGACTGCTTATTATAATCCATTGGTTCTTTATACGGGAAGAGAGTTGCCATTCGTATACTATACACCCCGAAAATAACCCCCACTAACACGATCCAAAACCATCTATTTATTGTGTTATTTTTACATACTCTGCCATTCCAAAAAATACCTATTATAAGTAAAATAGGTACTAACCAAAATAGCGGGTGCCATCCCAATGCTTCTTTTAGATCCATCCTAAAAAAAGACAGCCATGCTCTTGTTAAACCACATCCCGGGCAAGGTAGACCTATTGTATATTTAAAAAGGCACCTGATATCAGATACATAAAATATAAACGTCCCAAAAGCAATGATGCTACAAACTCCCAGCAGTATGCCTATATTTTTTTTGAAATCTCTTTTAGCTTCTTTTTGTTCCATAACATCCTGTCCTTTTATTTTCTACATTTTAAATAAATATAAGATATTATAACACACTCTATTGTTTAAAACTTATATTTTTGTTCGAGTTCGTTTATTATTTAACATACTTTTTGGATAATTATCTTTACTATCCAGATTATTTTTGACCTATTTTTGCTATTTTATGTCGTTTTTTTAAATTCACAACCTCAAAAACTCTCTATGTTAAATTATTGACAACTAACTTTGGTTATGTTACCATCAAAGTGTAATCACTTATTAATGACTTTGTTTAAAAAGTCACATATTTTTAAACCACTTTGTTAAAAAAATAACAAAATATTTATGGCTTTATCGTTGTAATATTTTAAAAAAGATACACACTATATAGTATTGACTATAAGGAGGAGATTTGAATGTCTGAAAACAAAAAAGTTAAAGCAGAAACACCCTCAGTAGATGCTACCGCTATGGTAGAGGCTTTAGTTAAAAATGCCGGAAAAGCTCTTGAAGAATACATGTCCCTTTCTCAGGAACAAGTAGATGAAATTACAAAAGCTATGGCCCTAGCTGGTCTGTCTGAACAAATGTACCTTGCAAAACTAGCCGTTGAAGAAACTGGCCGTGGTATATTTGAAGATAAGGTTACTAAAAACATCTTTGCAACCGAATATGTTTATCACAGTATTAAATATGATAAAACAGTTGGTATCATCAGTGAAAACGAAGAAGAAGGTTATATGGAAATAGCAGAACCTGTAGGTATAGTTGCCGGTGTTACACCCGTGACAAACCCAACTTCTACTACTTTATTCAAAGCTATTATCAGTGCTAAAACCCGTAATCCGATTATCTTTGGTTTTCACCCATCTGCTCAAAAATGCTCTTCGGAAGCTGCTCGCATTGTAAGAGATGCTGCCATTAAAGCAGGCGCTCCTGAGTACTGTATCCAATGGGTTGAATACCCTTCTATCGAAGCAACTAATGCACTTATGAATCATCCTAATGTTTCTATGATTTTGGCAACAGGTGGTTCTGGTATGGTTCGTGCCGCTTATTCATCTGGCAAACCAGCTCTTGGCGTTGGCCCAGGTAATGTACCGGCTTTCATTGAAAAAACTGCAAATCTTGAAAGGTCTCTGACAGACCTTATCCTTTCAAAATCCTTTGATAATGGTATGATTTGTGCTTCTGAACAAGCTGCGATTATAGAAGCTCCTATTTATGATAAAGCTATCGCTTTCATGACTAAACAAGGCTGCTATTTTGCAACTAAAGAAGAGATTAAAAAGCTTGAACCTATCGTTATTAATCCTGAAAAACAGATGGTTAATCCTAACATTGTAGGAAAATACCCTTATGAAATTGCGGCACTGGCTGGTATTACTATTCCTAAAGATACCAAAGTACTTTGCTGTGAAATAGAGGGTGTGGGCGCTGAGCATCCACTATCTCGTGAAAAGCTTTCTCCTGTTCTCGCCGTTGTAAAAGCAAAAAATGCTGAAGAAGGCATTAAAATGGCTGAAATCATGGTAGAGCTTGGAGGACTTGGTCACTCATCTGTTATTCATTCTACTGATGATGCAATCATAGAAGAATTCGCTCAAAGATTAAAAACTGGCCGTGTCATTGTTAACTCGCCTTCAACCCATGGTGCAATCGGTGATATCTACAATACCAATATGCCTTCACTTACTCTTGGCTGCGGTTCTTATGGACATAACTCCACAACCTCTAACGTAACAGCGGTTAACTTAATCAATAAGAAAAGGGTGGCGAAGAGACGGGTGAATATGCAGTGGTTTAAGATTCCAGAAAAGATTTATTTTGAACAAGGTTCTGTTCAATATTTAGCTAAAATGCCTGATATCTCCCGCGTACTCATTGTAACAGATCCTATGATGGTTCAATTAGGTTATGTTGAAAAGCTAACTTATCAGCTTAACAAAAATCCAAATAAAGTGGCTATAGAAATTTTCAGTGAAGTAGAACCTGATCCAGACCTTGTAACTGTACGTAAAGGCTGTGAAATGATGCGTTCTTTCAAACCAGATGTTATCATCGCTCTTGGCGGCGGATCTCCAATAGATGCTGCTAAAGGTATGTGGTTATTCTACGAACACCCAGAAGCTGACTTCATTGGTATGGCTCAAAAATTCTTAGATATCAGAAAACGTATTTATAAGTTCCCTAAAATGGGTAATAAGGCTAAATTTGTAGCTATTCCTACAACCTCTGGTACAGGTTCTGAGGTAACTTCTTTCGCAGTTATTTCTGACCGTTCTAAAAACATGAAATACCCACTGGCAGACTATGAATTAACACCAAATGTAGCTATCATTGATGCTGAATTTGTTATGAGTGTACCAGCTGCTGTAACGGCTGATACTGGCCTTGATGTTTTGACTCATGCAATAGAAGCCTACGTGTCTATCTTAGCTTCTGATTATACGGACGCACTGGCCATGAAAGCTATCCAGCTTGTATTTGAATACTTGCCACGTTCTTATAAAAATGGTGCAAAAGATCCACTTGCCAGAGAAAAAATGCACAATGCATCTTGTATCGCTGGGATGGCCTTTACCAATGCTTTCCTTGGTATCAACCACTCACTTGCTCATAAACTCGGAGCTCAGTTCCATATTTCTCATGGTCGTGCCAATGCTATACTTCTTCCTCATGTTATTGCTTATAACGGGGTAACTACACCAACGAAGTTCACAAGCTTCCCTAAATACGAGAAATTTATTGCTCCAGAAAAATATGCAGAAATTGCTCGTACCCTTGGACTCAAAGCTTCTACTCCTGAAGAAGGTGTTAAATCACTTATCAAAGCTGTTCAGGATTTGATGAAAGAACTGAGTGTCCCTTCAACTATTAAAGAAACAGGCATTGATGAAAAAACTTATCTCTCAGTGATCAATGACCTATCTTACAAAGCTTTTGAAGATCAGTGTACAACAGCTAATCCAAGACTTCCAAAAGTTGTTGAGTTAGAAGATCTTTACAGAAAAGCTTATTTCGGCAAATAAGCTGGACTAACCACTCCTAAGAAAGACCCTCAGACAAACGAATCCCTTTATAACATAAAAGGGCTGCAACGCAACTAACTGGTTCAGTTAAGTGCGTTGCAGCCCTTTTTAGAGAAAAATGAAGAATAACCATAACCTCTAGGTTATTTGATTTTGAAGGCTTCTACTGAAAAATTTAATCGGTCCATTTGAGCTGTAAGTTTATTGGCTAGCTGGAAGAGCTGCTCAATAACTGTCCTTTGTTCTTCACTTAAAGCATTAACTTGCTGAGTGGCTGAAGCTGTTTCTTCTGTCACCCACTTGATTCTATCTATTTTACTTGACATATCTCCCCTTAAGTTTTCCATATTGCTTACCTGCTCAATCTCTCGATGATGTGATTAAACGCGTAATAGGTCTTTTTTACCGCTTCTTCCTGATCTTCAAAAATATTATTGGCATGCTTCACTAAATTTACTGCATCTTTTGTTTTGCTTTCAATTGTGTTTAAAGTCAGCCTCACATTTTTGGTTGACTTTTTGGACTGCTCTGCCAGTGTCCGTACCTCCTGCGCAACAACGGCAAACCCTTTACCTACTTCTCCT
>JAQSYC010000149.1 GCA_029256345.1 Clostridia bacterium
AGGGCAGCCATTAGGGTTCCAATGGATATAACGGAGGGGGAGTAACATGTACCGCGTAATCATTGCAGATGATGAAGAATATGTAAGAGAACTTTTGCCAAAGTGGATTAATAAAGCCAATCTTGGTATGGAAGTGGTGGGGGTAGCTGAGGATGGTGAACAGGCCCTTGACTTAATGGAGACATTAAGTCCGGATATTCTAATTACGGATATATGTATGCCCATGGTCAGTGGATTGGAACTCATTAAAGCCATTCAGGAAGCAGACAATTTTATTAAAACAGTTATTATCAGTGGGTATGACGATTTTTCTTATGCAAAGACAGCATTAGGACTGGGTGTAACGGATTATTTATTAAAACCGTTTTTGCCCGATGAACTGTGTAAAGTGCTCAATAAAATTAAAGAGGAGCTGGATAATAAGGAAATGCTGCTCAATAATATGCAGGATATGCAGAGTCAGCTTGAAGATAATCTGATGTATATTCAGGAGCGTTTTATAAAAAACATCATTGAAATGCCCTTTGAACAAGAAAATGTATTTGAAGAAGGGAAAAAGATAAAAATTGATTTAGAGGCAAAATTTTATTGTGTAGGTGTGATAAGAATTCAATCCAATCTGGGAAGCAAGCGATGGGATTTTAAAAATCAAAAAAAGGTAGAAGACTTTTTGGTGATCATCAAGGACGGCTATTTTGAAGATGACCTCAGACACTATGCAGTGAGCTTTAAGGACAGCCAACTG
The DNA here is from genome assembly GCA_029256345.1 of Clostridia bacterium. Lineage (GTDB taxonomy): Bacteria > Bacillota > Clostridia > Lachnospirales > Cellulosilyticaceae > FMMP01. Next base: position 746 of record JAQSYC010000149.1, read on the forward strand.
ACCATTGTGTTTTGCGGCAGCCAACCCAATCAGGTTGAGTTTTACAGCAGTATCAGCAGAGGTATAGAAAAGATTAACCAAAGTCTCAAGAAATATTACGATATGAGAGTATTTTGTGCATTAGGAAAAGCCTATTGCAAATGGGAGCAAATCTCAGACTCCTATAAACAAGCTTTTGATATTTTGAAAGCAAGCCTTAATCACGAAGGCTGCATCCTCCGTTGGTCAGATGCAATGGATACTTCTGGTCAAAAAGAATCAATTATTTGTAAAAAACCTGAGCAGCTGGAAAAAGATATGCTCTTAAATATCAAAATGGGCAGCAAGGAAAAAGCAGTAGAAAACCTCAATGCTATTTTAAAATATTATGAAGGTTTAAATATGAAGGCGGCAGAGTTTGTCAATATTTCCCTGATGGAGCTGATATTTGCCATTTCAGGTGTAGTGAAGGAAGCCGATAATCATCTGCCCATTTGGGAAGATGATTATATCAAGCATTATCTTGAAAATGATATAGCTTCAAAAAGTCTTTTAGATGCACAGCTTGTATTAGAAAAGTATGTTAATAGATGTTGTGATGCATTTTCTCACATAGCAGAAAAGCAAAGCGATAAAATTATTTATCATGTGAAGGCACTGATAGAGCATAATCTAGCAAATGAGGAGTTTAATTTGGAAAATGCATCAGCTCAATTATTTTTTAGTCCCCATTATATCAGACAGCTTTTTAAACAAAAAACAGGGGAAGGTTTTATGGAATATTTGATTAGAAGAAGAATGGAGACAGCGGCAGAGCTGCTAAAGGATCCAAAATATAAAATACTGGATGTGGCTCTTAGTACAGGGTACAGCAATCAAAGGTATTTTGCCAGCTGCTTTAAAAAATTCTATGGATGCACACCAACTGAATATAGGAGTTAAGGTGGTTAGGGATTTCAAGTGTACGTATAGGAAAATTTAGGGAGGATTTAAGAGATGGGAAAAATGTTTCCAGAGTTAAAATCAAGTGAGGTTATAACCCGTTATAATGGGGGAGAGCCTGTTTTAAGTAAAGTGGATATGCCTTTTGAGGCTGATTGTATATTTAATGCAGGGGTTATCAAGTATCAAGAAAAATACATCATGGCTTTTCGTAATGACTATGACTACAATGAAGAAAAGCAAAATTTTAGAAAGTGTATGATTGGCTTGGCGTATAGTGAGGATGGCAAGCAATGGGAGGTTCAAAAGGAACCTTTTTTAACAGCGGCAGACTTAAATGATCCAGAAATAACAAGACTATATGACCCAAGGTTAACAGTGATAGAGGACAAATGTTACCTATGCTTTGCGGTAGATACCAAACATGGTATACGGGGAGGCATAGCGGTTACAGAAGATTTTAAAACAATAGAGATTTTATCTATGACGGCGCCAGATAATCGTAATATGGTATTATTCCCAGAGAAGATTAACGGCAGATATGTAAGGCTTGAAAGACCTTTCCCTGTTTATTCAAGAGGGGGAATGGACCGCTTTGATACATGGATGTCTTTTTCATACGATATGCGTTATTGGGGAGATACTAAGCTGTTATTAGCAGTAGAAGACATTCCTTTTGCCAATGACAAAATAGGACCAGGGGCTCCACCAATCAAAACAAAGGCGGGATGGCTAACGCTTTTCCATACAGTAGACATCGATAAGAGCCGCGAGAAAAATGGATGGGAAAGCTGCTGGCAGAAGCGTTATTGTGCAGGGATTATGCTGCTTGACCTAGAGGACCCATCAAAAATTATCGGTCTATCAAAAGAACCCCTGCTGGCCCCAGAAACAAAGTGGGAGGCAGAAGAGGGCTTCCGTACCCATGTCATTTTCCCAGGGGGTATGATTTTGGAAGAAGACGGAGAAGTCAAGATTTACTACGGCGCATCAGATACTGTAGAGTGTATGGCAACAGCGCAGTTAGATGACCTAATTGCACTCTGTAAACCTGTGTAGAGAATCGATTTTTAAAAAACAGATTAAGGGAGGGTCTTCTGACCTCCCTTAATCTGTTTTTTTAGAGACTGATAATATAACACTAAAATCGTATACGAACAAGACTTATTCTTGTTTGTACACGAAATACTTAATTTGTTCAGGTAATACAATCAAATCATTTTTTATCCCTTATTAAAATTCCCGCTAAACGATAAGAAAATACAAATTCATTTGTATTGAATAATATATCTTTACTCATTAAATCATCTCCTAATATCAATAATATAAAAAATATATAAAATATTAAATAATTATACTATAATATAAATTAAATAGAAAGTTTTGGATATTATACTTAGCTGTTAAAATACATACCGGAGGCGTAGATAGTGATTGGGTTATAGTAGCGTGCCGTAAAGAGGGAGGGCATCGGATCCCTTTAGTCCTCGTCTTTTTGAAAACTCTAAGCTCAGAGCTTCATCTAACGCTCCAAACTCTCAGGTAAGGAGTGCGCTTACCTGCTCAGACAGCGGAGCTAAAGGCAGATGAAGCTCTTTCGCTAAGACTTTTCTAAAAATCCTGCGGAAGCAGTTCTCAGATGCCCTCTCTCTTTACTATATTGCCATTACAATTAAGTCACTATTGGTGTGAATTTAATTACAAATTCATTTTGTATTTTAATATCAAATATTAATCCTATTAATAACAAGGGTTGCAAGTATTTAGGTCGTTAAATATACAGTTAAAACTCGGATTTTATTGGAAATATTTTATTGACAAAAACTGTAATAGGTATATACTAACCATAGAAATCAGCATTTATTTCTAATAGTAAAGGCATAACGAAAAGGGGATTGATATGGCTACTTTAATGGAAAAATGGTATAAGGAATATCTAAAAGCTAAGGGGGATACATATAGGAATCATGTAAATAAATTCATCGACTATTTAAATATTATTAATAAGGCTGATACTCCAATCAATATCAACTTAGATGATATTCGTAATTGCATAGGGTACTATGTTGAATTGGGGGTCTTCAACGCCATAAATACTATGGAATTACATTTGGAGTCTTTGAAGAGCTTTTACGATTATTTACTTGAAACAGGTAAGTCACCTGATATTTTTTCTCAGATGAACTATGAAGAGTATAAAAAAAGTTTAACAGATGAGTTTAATCTAGCTCAAAAAGTGTCTAGAGAAGTATTTAGTATGGATACTGTGAAAGATATACTTTCAAAAATAGATAATTATTTGGAAGCAGAGTATTCGACAATAGAAGGAATTAATAATAAAAAAAGATATATTCATTGGTCTGCATTACGACTGGTTATCAAATTAACTCTTATCGCACCTGCAAAAAGACAGGTGATATGTAATCTTAAATATGTTGATTTTGATAAAGACCTAAGAACTGTGGTTATAAATGGAGTGGGGATTTCAATCCCCAATTCTCTGAGACGAGACTTAAAACTTGCATTAGAGATAGGAAAAGCTCAATGGAATAAGGATATAAAAGATCAAGATAAGATATTTAGATATATTGTTGGGTCAGGATTTAGGAATGAAGTTTTAAATGCTTGGTTTTGTTCTTTCATAAAGGATCAAAATATTATTGGAATCAATAAAGTTTCAGACGAAAGAACGACCTATCCAATTGAACCAATTATGAAAACTGCAATTAGCCATCTGGTAAAGGGAAGAGCTAATTTAGCCTATGTCTCCAAAGTTTGTGGGCTCGATATTGGTTCTCTAGAAAGAACGTATTATGATGAAATATTTCAAAATCAGCCGCCGCAACCTAATATAGGTGAATCGATAGACTGGGAGATTAGAAAACTGGAGTACTATTCGTATATATAGAATGATTTTATTTTTGATTACGCTTATTTCTCAGTAATATAGCAGGGAGTTGAGAGAGGAATTTTCAGCTTGACTTGGAGCCTGACGACGGAAAGATGAAAATCCCTCTCCCAGCGCCAATGCGGAACTTAAATAGATACTATAAGTAGCAAAAAAACTATGCATGTTGACTATTCTATTTAATAACAGGTATACTGTAAAAAGATTACATAGGAGGTTAACATGAACTTAAAAAGATTATTTGCTCTGTTTTTGGGGATATTATTATATGC